>NZ_PNCT01000033.1:0-24053 GCF_005887365.1 Pseudoalteromonas sp. S3785
ATTACCCGATATTGGTGAAGGCATTGTTGAGTGCGAAGTGGTTGAGTGGCTAATACAAGAGGGTGACACAGTAAAAGAAGATCAACCCATTTGTGATGTAATGACAGACAAAGCACTCGTACAAATACCGGCTGTGCACGATGGCGTAATCACCAAATTGTATTATCAAAAAGGGGAGATAGCGCAGGTTCATGCCCCCTTGTTTGCTATGGATGTAGTTGGCGAAAGCCAAAGCGAGGAAACTCCCACAGATGAAGTAAAAAATACACAAAGTGATACCTCATCCTCAGCACAATTAGAAGATTTTATCCTACCGGATATTGGTGAAGGAATTGTTGAGTGTGAAATTGTCGATTGGCTGGTAGCCGAAGGCGATGAAATACAAGAAGATCAGGCTGTGTGTGATGTAATGACCGACAAAGCGCTGGTACAAATTCCTGCTAAATATACAGGTACAGTGCAAAAGCTTTACTATCAAAAAGGTGAAATTGCCCAAGTACACAGCCCGCTATTTCAAATGAGCATAGCTGGCAGTTCAGCAAAACCAAATGTTGATGTAAACGAAGCCGTTGTAAAAGCTCAAAGCAAAGCGGCAGATAAAGCTGTGGCAACGCCACAAACAGCAGCAAATAAAATTGTTAATAAAAAAGCGGTTGCCTCACCTGCTGTAAGGCGAAAAGCACGCGAGTTAGATGTTGATTTAACATGCGTGCCGGGCAGCGGAAAAAATGGCCGTATTTATAAACAAGACATAGAAGAATTTATTAAAGGTGAGGTACCTAACACAATAGATACATCACCACTTAGCGGCGCTAGTTCTAAAAATAGTGTGACACAAAGCACAGAACCAAAAACACAAAGCGGGGGTATGCGTACAGAGCCAATTAAAGGCATTAAAGCGGCTATGGCAAAGCAAATGATGGCCTCGGTCTCAACAATCCCGCATTTTACTTTTAGTGACGAGATAGACTTAACGCAATTAATTGCCCTGCGAGCCAGCTTAAAAGAGCAGTATAAAGCGCAAGGCATAAAGCTCACTATGATGCCATTTTTTATCAAAGCGTTATCACTTGCGATGAAAGAGTACCCAGTGCTTAATTCTAAAGTAAATGATGACTGCACTGAGCTTAGCTACTATGACGACCACAATATAGGGGTAGCGGTGGACTCCAAGGTGGGTTTATTAGTCCCTAACATTAAATCGTGCCAATCTAAGAGTGTTGTTGAACTTGCAAACAGCCTAACTCGCTTAACTGATGCTGCACGCGAAGGGCGCGTATCACCCGATGACCTAAAAGGGGGCACCATTAGCATTTCAAATATTGGTGCAATTGGTGGCACTATTGCGACCCCAATCATTAATAAGCCCGAGGTTGCAATTGTTGCCCTAGGAAAGTTACAACACTTACCGCGTTTTGATGAAAGCGGCCAAGTTGTTAGCAAAGCTATTATGCAAGTAAGTTGGTCGGGTGATCACCGTGTTATTGATGGCGGTACAATTGCGCGCTTCAATAATTTGTGGAAGTCGTATTTAGAAAACCCATCAGTAATGATGATGGCAATGAGCTAAAATTAGCCTCGTAAAAAACCAGCAATTTGCTGGTTTTTTGTTTTAAAACGCTGTGTTTTTAATTAAGATACAATTGTTACTAAAAAGTAATAACTAAAACCCGCTAGGGAATATAAAAACTAACACTAAGGAATTGTAATGGAACATTATATGAACGCGCTGCGTAGCTACGCAGATTTTTCAGGGCGTAATCGCCGTAAAGCATTTTGGATGTTTTACTTAATAAATTTATTAATTAGCATTGTACTAGGTTTTGTTGATGAGCTAATGGGTGTAGCTGTAATTGGCACTATCTATAGCTTGGCACTGTTAATACCTCAATTGAGCGCTGGCGCACGCCGTTTACACGATACTGGCCGTTCTGGCTGGTGGCAGCTACTTTGGTTAGTGCCAATTATTGGTTGGATTGTCTTAATTGTGTTCCTTGCGCAAGACTCACATGAAGGTGAGAATGATTTTGGTCCAAATCCTAAAGAGTTAACGGCTGAACCTGCTTCGGTATAAATAACACGTGAGTATTAAAAAAGCTCAGCAATTGCTGAGCTTTTTTGTACTTATGATTTTTAAAACTGTTAACTTAAAAAGTAAAGCCCGTAACCAACAACTAAAGCAGGTATAGACGTATACAAGGTAGCAATTACAGCTGCCTTTGGCGCCATTGCAATTGCTGGAAATAGTGCATCACCATCGTTTGAAATTGCATTAGCAGCTAATGCACTAAAAGGAATAATGCCTTGTATATAAAGTGTGGTTACGATTATTTGTGGCCCACAGCCAGGTAAAAAACCAATGATGACTGCAATCAACGGTGCTAAATAGGCGTAGTGCATAAACCACGTTTTTAAATCAAGGCCTACCACACTGACTAATATTTCAAACAGCATGAACGAAGCAACCACCCATGCAGTAACAAAATGTGTATCTTGAAGTACTTTTATAAGCTTTGAAGGCGGATTACATTCATCCTCCTCTGAGGTTATCTCTTTATAGGTTTCACCTTTAGAAGAGTAGGCCCAAATAACAACCGTAAACAGGGCCATTGCTGCACCAAATAAGCTAATTCCGGTGCTGGTATACTGACCAAATTGGCTAAAGTCCACATTAAATGCAATTAAAAGTGCAATGATTAAACTTGGAATAATGGCAAACATCCACACAGGTTTGCTTACTTTTATTATTTTAGTAGGCAAAATTTTTACTTGGTGTTTTTGCTCTTGTGCGCTTGGGCGTAAAAAATCAGGTGTATGAATTGCATTGACTATTAACCCACATAGTGTGCCTACCACTAAACCTATAGCCATTATTGTTAAGCCTTCAGTAGGGCGCGTAGCAAGCAGTAAAAAAGCAGCATCACCCATTGTAGCGGTAAGTACAGCAACAATGGCCCCGAAACTTGCTTGGCCTTTAGTATATTGAGTCACCACAATAATAGCACCACCACAGCCAGGTAAAGCGCCAAGGACGGATGCAAACAATACCTCAAGTGGTTTAGATTTAGCGCTTAAGTAGCTCATTTCTAACTGAGGGATATGTTCTATTGCGTAGTAGTAAATAAGTAACGTAGCTGCTACAAATACACTAACTTGAAAAAACGCATCACTGAGTGCAGTAATGGTTATTTCGCGAAGGCTAGGTACAGCTAAACATACCAATAAAAAAAGTGGTAGGAGTAAGCGTTTATTTTGGCTAACAAACCGTTTGGAAGCTGGCGTAATAAATCCTATTTGAGAGAGTAAAATCATAAGTGTGCCCCAGTTTTATTTTATCTAGGGCACACTGTATAATTTTCGCAAATGATAATCAATATCATTTGCATCTATTTAAATCGATGGCTCAGTTTGAGTTTATCGATTACGGGCTATTTGTTATTTACGTTGAAATTCTGAGTTTTCGTACCATAAGGGCCATTGTGCTTGCTCTGAAATATCAAAGCCTACTTTATAAAACAGCTGTAAGTCTTGCACCGCACCCGATAAATCCCACTCGTCGCGGTATCTATCACATGGCTGATGGTAACATCCACGTAGAACTAAGCTCATACGCTTTCGGTAATTGGCTGTCTCTTCATCAGCGGCAATCGTACCGCCGCCTGCATACATAGCCGGAATACCCATGTTTGCAAATGCAAAGTGATCAGAGCGGTAATAACCACCTGATGAAGGTTTAGGGTCGCCAGCTATGGTTCTACCTTGCTCTTTTGCGGCTTTTGCTAGCAGGTCGTCCATTTGTGACTTACCTAAACCTACGACGTTCATGTCTTTTACTTTACCTAATAAGTTTAGACTATCCATGTTTATATTGGCGACAGTTTTATCAGCCGCAATAACTGGGTTTGCAGCGTAGTATTTAGAGCCAAGTAAGCCTTGCTCTTCAGCCGTAACAGCTAAAAAAGTCATTGAGCGAGTAGGGTGCGTTGGCAACTTAGTAAATGCCTCTGCTACTTCAATTAGCCCTGCGGTACCTGTGGCGTTATCGTGTGCACCATTATAAATTTGATCGCCCTTACGGGTTGTATCTGTCCCTAAGTGATCCCAATGCGCTGAATAAATAACATGCTCATCTGCTTTCTCGCTACCCGGTAGCGTGGCGATAAAATTATACGATACTGACTTCTTAATCGTGTTTTTTACATTAACCGTTGCAGTTAAATCGCCCATATCAATGTTATAAGCACCTTTAGCAGCATTGGCCTTAGCAGTCTCAAAATCAAGGCCCGCTTTAGCAAATAACTCTTTAGCTACATCCGTGGTGACCCAACCCTCAACCGCAACGCGGTCCATATTGTTGTTTTCTTTTTGAAAGCCAAACTGCTCTCCACTCCACGAGTTTTCAACCACTGACCATGGGTATGACGCAGGGGCTGTCTCGTGAATGATAATTGCACCTGCGGCGCCTTGACGACTCGCTTCTTCGTACTTATAGGTCCAACGTCCGTAATAGGTCATTGCATCACCCGTAAATAGCGCAGGATCTTTAGTCGCAAAACCTGGGTCGTTAACTAGCATAACAACAGTTTTGCCTTTTACGTCTAGGCCTTCGTAATCGTTCCAGTTATATTCGGGGGCGTTTACACCGTAACCAACAAATACAAGCTCTGAATTTTCTATGCCTTCTTGTTCACTGATACGGCTACTGCCCATAACCATATCTTTTTTATATTGATAGTCTTTACCACCAATACTTAATACCATATTTGAATCAGCTTCTAATGAAACAAGCGGCACTTCTTGTAAAAAGCTATCACCATTACCGGGTTCAAACCCTAATGCTTTAAATTGTGTAGTTAAGTAATCTAAAGTTAGTTTTTCACCTTCAGATGAAGGCGCTCTGCCGCCAAATTTGTCAGATGCAAGTACCTTAATGTGAGCAGCAAGTTCATCTTCTTTAATACTGTTGTAACCATTTGTTACATCGGTAGGCGTAATACTTGTTGTTGCACAGCCAGCTAAAACAGCGCCAGCAATCAGTGTGAGAGAGAAATATCGTTTCATAGTAGCTCTATTCTTGTTCTAAGATGAGATTAGTATATTAACTTCTATTAATTAGAACCAGTTTTTGCGGTAAACTGCCCGCAAATTAACAGGATAAATTGTTAAAGGTATAAATGAAGCGCTTTACTCCGCCTGAGCAATGGCAAGTTAGTAGTTTAAAAAGCGGTGCGTTTGAGCACTTACGAACACTGTTTAATATTGATAAACAAACTGATTGGCCATGCCCTGATTGGTTTGCCCCGTATTTAAATGCCATTAATGCAAATAACCTCCCAATAAAGTTTGAAGACGATGCAACCATAGATTTTGGTGAGCGCTATTATGAACAAGTTATTTTTGAAACCGGCATAGTCCCAACCCGAACTAAAAATTGGCACGATTTGTTTGGTGGGTTTATTTGGTGCTTGTTTCCAAAAACAAAGGCACTTATAAATCAGCGACACGTAGAAGAAATAGCGCAACATGGTTTAAAACAGCGTACTAAGCATCGCAATGCTCTTACCTTGTTTGACGAATGTGGTGTGGTGCTTGCCATTAGTGAGTCTAAGTGGCAAGCACTTTTAAAAGAGCACCAATGGAAAACTGCATTTGTTACGCACCGAGATGAGTGGGGCAAAACAATAAAACCATTTATGTTTGGACATGCTAATTATGAAATGATGACAAAGCCATATATAGGGCTCACGGGTAAAGCATTATTTGTATGTGTACCTGATGAAATATTTTGTAAAGATTTAGTTACTCAATATCAGTACCTAGACCAATTACTTTATGAGAAGATAAAAATAGAGCATTGCTTAGCCGATAATAAACAGCTTTCTCCATTGCCATTATTAGGTGTACCAGGATGGCATGACGCAAATGTAAATGAATCGTTCTATGATAATACCGACTACTTTAGAGCTAAACGAAGGATACGAAAATGATAGAAGTCGCAGGGCTTAAAAAAAAGTTTAAGTTAACCAAGGATCATAAGAAAAATAAAGTTGATGATATAGACCCCCGTGAAGATAAAGATTTTTTTCATTCAGTAAGAGATGTCAGCTTTCAATGCGCAAAAGGCGAAGTATTAGGCTTACTTGGCCCTAATGGCGCAGGAAAGACCACTACCTTACGCATGCTCTCAACTGCACTTAAGCCTGATGAAGGTACAATCACTGTTGCCGGCAATGACATAATTAAAAAACCGTTAGTAGGGCGTAAATCAATAGGTTTTTTATCAGGCTCGACGGGCTTATATGGTCGTCTGACTGTTAAAGAAAATATTGAATACTTTGCAAAGCTTCATGGCATGAACAAAGAGCAGATAGCGGCGCGTTGTGAAGAGCTTTTTACTTTGCTCGACATGCATAAATTTATTGATAAACGTGCAGAAAACTTATCTACCGGCATGAAGCAAAAAGCCAATATTGCTCGCGCTGTGGTACACCACCCAGAGGTAGTGGTACTCGATGAGCCAACAACAGGCCTCGACATCATGACAACACAAACAGTGATTAACTTTATTAAAGGGTTAAAGGTGCAAGGCACGCCTGTTATTTTTTCAACGCACCATTTAGATGAAGTCGCACTTTTATGTGACCGCGTAGCGGTAATTAATGAAGGGGTTAGCTGTTTTGATGGCACGCTTGCTGAATTTAAACAAAAAGGCAACAGTGAAGAGCTAAACCAAGCGTTTATGAATATATTAACGGAGAAGCATGATGTTTGAAGTGTTTAAAAAGGAATTAAAAGAACTCCTACGCGACAAAAAAACCCTGTTATTTGTAGTGGCACTACCTGTTGCCGTATTTCCACTCTTGTTTGCTGTGATGGCTTTCATTAGCTCTCAAGCTGCATTAGACGCTGAACAAGAAGTACATACCTACGCAATTATTAATGGCGAATACGCCCCAGAATTTACCGAAAACGTGTTTTACCATAAAAGCTTTGAGCTTTATAAAGGGTCTAGAACCTTTAACAACATTGAAGAGCTAAAAGCGGGTGTTATTGATGGTGAGATTGATATGGGTATTTATTTACCAGCCAACGCTAAGCAATCTTTAGATCAATTTGAACAAAGTAAATGGCAAGTAGTATTCAATGATGCTAAGTCTATAAACTTTTTATTCCAGCGTGTAAAAGAGCTGGCTAAAGAATACAGCGACGTGCTGCAAAGCGAAAAATTAGAAAGCTTTGGTATTGATAAAAAGGCCCACACAGCTTTACTTACTCCTATTGAAGTTGTGAAAGTTGACACCGCAGATAAACGAGAAAACCTAGGTGAAAAGCTCGGCGGATTTTTACCTTATTTACTTATACCTTTAGTTTTGATGGGGGCGACTTACCCAGCAATTGATTTAGGTGCAGGTGAAAAAGAGCGCGGCACATTAGAGACTTTACTGCTTACACCTATAACGCGTACAGAGTTGGTATTGGGAAAATTTATCACTTTATTAACCACCTCAATTGCATCTACCACTATAACAGTGTTGAGTATGGGCGGGTGGATAGCCGTAGCCCTTGCATTTGCTGACCTAGAAGTAATTAAAACAGCGTTTAGTTCACTTGCGGTAAGTGACTTATTGATGATTTTTGTTCTGTTATTACCCATTGCAGCTATATTTTCAGCCCTTGCATTGGCTATATCAATATATGCACGCACCTTTAAAGAAGCACAAAATTATATGGCTCCTTTAAGCATGGGGGTGTTTTTTCCTATAATTGTTTCTATCATGCCGAATATGGAACTTACAGCCAAAACAGCATTCATACCTGTCACTAACGTAGCACTGGCTATAAAAGAAATAGTAAAAGGCACCGTTGATTACACCTTAGTAGGCTTAATCTTTTTAGCAACGGCATTAATTGCCGGGGCATTACTTGCCTTTTGTGTTAAGTGGTTTAACCGCGAAGATGTATTGTTTAGGTAATTAAATACTTTTGTAAGCGGGCAGGGTTTTATCTTGCCCGTTTGTGTATTTTTATAAGTGTAATTTTTTAGCGCGTTTATTCTTAAAACACTCTTATTTGTGTGTTTTTTGTCTTTGATTCATCTTAAATTAATACTGCAACTCAATAGTAATACTAAGTAATTAATTTAGAGTATTTGTTCGAATTTTAATTACGTATTTTTAAATAACTAATTATTTTAACTTCTATTTTTTATTAAATAATCCTCTATAATCTAAGCTAGAAAATAGTGAGGAGTAAGGGTTCAATGCTAAAAAGGAATGTATTTATAACAGCAGCAAGAGGTAATAAATTATTACTTGTTGCTATTATTGTTTTTTTAGTTATTGCATTGCCTTCAGCGTATGTGTTTGAACAAAAAGTGCGTGCAGAAATATACAGCGATGCGCACAATGAGCTTAGTCGTGAGCTTGAAACAAAAGCGGCGTCTTTAAAAAATCATTTAAACGACAGTATTACCGCTATTCGCTTTTTAAACGCGACACCACCCATTCAAGGTATTTCTAGAGCAACCGACAACCAATTAATTGACCCACTTTTACAAACCCCCATTGCTGTATGGCAAGACCGCCTTGCGGATATTTTTAGTGGGTTTATGCGTACAGACGATTCTATTTTGCAAGCACGATACATTATGCTGGCAGAAAACGGCCAAGAAATAGTACGTGTTGATCGCATGCTAGGAGATATAAATAGACTTGAGGGCGCGCAATTACAAAAAAAAGGGGAGCGAGATTATGTACTCAAAGCCAGTATGCTTGATGAAAAAAGCGTGTATATATCGCCAATTAATTACAATCGCGAAAACGGTGAAATACAAAAGCCCTTTGTAAGCACATACCGTGTAGCTAAACCTGTTTTTGATAACTTAAAGCAAGTATTTGCTATTTTGGTGACAAATTATTCTGCCGATAAATTGTTTGAAAGTTTAACTTTTGAACTCCCTCCTGGGGTTAATATTTACTTGCTTAACAATGAAAGCGAGTTTTTATACCATCCAAACCCTGGTTTACGTTTTGGTTTTGAATTTAACCAAGGCAAAACGTGGGGTGATGAATTTAGCCCTTCACAAAATATGAAATTACACGAAACCTTGTTAATAGGTGATATACCAAAGCAGTATTTTTTAAATAAACGGGTAAGTTTTGAAGGCGATGTTGCCATGCTGCCATTAGAGCTTGCGGTTTCTATTGATTCAAAAACGTTACTTGAACGCGTTGCAAAAAGGCGAGAAAGCTTTATTGCTATAATTGCTTCATTTTTTACCATATTTATAATTATTACGTTATTGTACCTGCGTTATATTAACCGCAAGCTGCTGATAAACTCTTTAACAGAGCAAAATAATAAAGTAATTGAAAATTCACTCGATGCCATTTTTACCATAAACAATGATGAGACTATTATTCATTGTAATCAAACCGCTAAAAAGGTATTTGCAACTAGGCTTGGTAATGACACCATCCGCTTTAATGACTTATTTACCCTTGCAGATGAAGACAAAGACTGTATTAGAGAAACCATTGAGCAGGGTTCTAAAATGCCATTTGAAGCGGTGTATACTGATGATGACGGCAAAAAAGAATATTATTCAATTACGCTTACCAGTGTATTTGATGTATTTAGCAATCGTTATCAAGTGGCTGCTATTTTACGTAATATTAGCTCGTTAAAGCATATTCAATCACAGTTACAGGGGCTCAATAGCACGTTAGAACTTAAGGTAACTCAGCGTACAGTAGAGCTAGAGCGAGCAATTGATCAGGCTCTTGCTGCAAGCCAAGCAAAAAGTGACTTTGTAGCTAATATTTCCCACGAAATACGTACCCCTATGAACGGCGTTTTAGGCATGCTTGAAATGCTAAAAGAAGACAGCCTCTCTGAGCAACAGCAGCATTATTTAAAATTGGCTAATAACAGCGCTCACTCGTTAATGAATTTAATTAACGATATTTTAGACTTTTCTAAAATTGAAGCGGGTAAGTTAGATATTGATAATCACTCGTTTGACGTAATCTCGGTTTGCAGCGATATGATTAATTCGATTGCACTTCAAGGTCAGCGTAAAGGGTTAGAGGTGTTTTTAAATACCCAAAATGTTATTGATAGAATGGTTATTGGAGATAGCCACCGACTTAAGCAAATTTTAATTAATTTAATCAATAATGCGTTTAAGTTTACGCATAAAGGCGAAGTAAGTTTAACGCTAAATTCTAAATACATTACCGACAGTAAAATTTTAATGAGCTTTATAATTAAAGACACTGGTATTGGTATTGCTCCTGAAAACATAGATAAACTCTTTGATGTATTTACTCAAGAGGATTCAAGCACGACGCGCCATTTTGGTGGCACGGGGTTAGGGTTATCTATTTGTAAAAAGCTGGCACAGTTAATGGGTGGCAATATAACTGTGAACAGTGAGAAAGGAGTGGGCAGCACATTTGTTGCAACGGTAGAGTTACATGTGGCGCAACAGAAAAAACTTAATACGGGTATTGAGCTTGCAAAAGAGGTAAGCGTTGCAGCACTTATTGCACGTGATAATGTATTTAAAAATGTGTGTGGTTTACTAACCCAAACCTGTAAAATCCTGCCAAGCCGCATTACACGACTCGACTATTTTAGCGAGCACAGCGAGTTTGACGCTGATTTACTGATTATTGATGACGAGCACCCGCAAGTTAATGCGCTAATAAGCTATTGCGAAAAGGCAGATAAAAAATACGTGCTTATATTGCGAGACATGGTGGTTAATAAACAATCTAAAAAAGTGTTTCCTGATCATAGCCACATTTTGCATAAACCCCTCACGCAAGATCAATTTACTTATAAGCTTGGCAGTATTTTTGGCGCTAATAGTGAATTTGTTTTAACCGCACCCAAACAACCAAATGACTTAGAGCCAGAACCGGAGTTATCGCGGTATCATGTATTATTGGTTGATGACAACATGATCAATATTGAGGTAGCTAAAGCCATTTTAAAACGCACTGGTATAAAAATTACCTGTGCCAATGATGGCATAGAAGCGCTCTCTGCACTTAAATTTAATCAAGAGCAACCGTTTGACTTAATTTTAATGGATTGCCAAATGCCTAACCTAGATGGCTACGATACCACCAGCGAGATAAGAAATGCTAAAGCGGGGGTTGAGTATATTAGCATTCCAATTATTGCTATGACCGCAAGTGCTATGGAAGGTGATAGAGAGCGCTGTATTACCGCCGGCATGAATGATTATATTACCAAGCCAATAAAGCCTAAAACGCTTAAAAATAGACTGTTAACCTGGTTAAACTAAATAGATTAAGTCAGCAGTTACGCTGCTGACTTATTTGGTTTGGTATCAGTTTGAATAGGTTTAACTAAGCTGGTTACATCGGCTGTATCAAGTACTTTTTGCGTATCAGACCAATGCAACAGCGCTATTTTTCCGCTTGGTTGCTCAACTAATGCGGTACAGCTTTCAACCCAATCACCATCATTACAGTACACTATGCCTTCTACCACTTTAATTTTAGGGTGGTGGATGTGTCCGCAAATAATGCCATCGACCTTTTGTTTTTTTGCCTCATGAATAGCGGCATCTTCAAAAGCGGAAAAGGCTTCACAGGCTTTATGTACGCGTGCTTTTATCCACGCAGCAAGCGAATAGTAGTTACAACCAGACACTTTACGAACGCGGTTAGTCCAACGATTTAAAAACAGTAGCAAGTCGTAACCTGCATCGCCTGCAATACTAATTAGCTTGTTGCAGCGGGTTGCCGAGTCAAAATCATCACCGTGTAGCAGCAAAAAGCGCTTATTGGCTTTAGTTGTGTGAATAAACTGCTGGTGGACTTCTACACCAAATAAAGTTTGATTTATGTAGTGGCGAAAGGTCTCGTCGTGATTGCCAGGTATATATATTACACGGGTGCCATCAAGGGCTTTTTGTTGAATGCAACTAAGCACTTGGTAATGGGATGGGTGCCAATAAAAGTGCCGTTTCATCGACCATAAATCAACAATATCACCCACTAAATAAAGCGTATCGCATTCAATTGAGTTTAAAAAATCTAATAAATAGTCGGCTTTACAGTCTTTATACCCTAAGTGAACATCCGATATCCAAACGGCTGGATAATGTTGCTTTTTGCGCTGTTGATTGTTTGTCATGCCCGTCATCCATAGTGTAATAATTAAACACTGTAGATAAATCTAATGACACTTATGAGACACTTTAGCGAAGCCTCCATGACAATTATCTTATGCCAAGCAATTAAAAGTTTATTGTGTTAGAAGAGGCGATTAGCCGAGCGGCTCTTATATACATTACTATTAAAGGTACATAAAAAAGGCCGCATATTTAAATGCGGCCTCATAGTGAGTTTAAGCGTAGATGTTATTAACCTTTAACAGCCGCTTTGATAGTTTCAATTGCGGTGTCTAAATCAACCATTAACTTTTCACCGGTGCGGCGATTTTTAAGCTCAACCTTGTTTTCATCAAGATTACGCTCACCAATCACTAAAGTATAAGGTAAACCCATTAATTCCATGTCGTTAAACATAACGCCTGGGCGCTCTTTACGGTCATCAAATAAAACATCGAGGCCTGCATCTTTTAAACCTTGATATAGATTATTAGCAATATCAGGAATACGATGCGACTTATGCATGTTCATTGGCACTATCGCTAAATCAAATGGGGCGATAGATTGTGGCCAAATGATACCGTAATCATCATTATTTTGCTCAATAGCCGCTGCTACAATGCGCGATACACCAATACCGTAACAACCCATCGTCATTACTTGGTTTTTACCCGACTCGCTCAGTACGCCTGCTTTCATGGCTTCTGAGTACTTAGTACCCAGTTGGAAAATATGACCAACTTCAATACCGCGTTTAATTTGTAAAGAGCCTTGTCCACATGGGCTTGGATCGCCTTCAACAATGTTACGAATATCAGCAACTTGATATTCTTTAACATCGCGATCCCAGTTAATTCCGCTAAAGTGCTCGTCATCTTTATTAGCACCTGCTACAAAATCAGCCATTACGTTAGCAGTTCTATCAACGATAATAGGCATTGTTAAGCCCACAGGGCCAAGTGACCCAGGCTTTGCACCAACGGCAGCAACTATGTCGGCCTCAGTTGCCATTTCTAGCGGTGAATCAACCAGTGGGTGCTTTTCTGCTTTTAATTCGTTTAACTCATGATCGCCACGCAGTACGAGAGCAACTAAACCACGTTGACCGTTTTCATCTGGTGTCCCGTACACAATTAATGTTTTAACGCCGCGGTGTGGTTTAACACCGTAGTGCTTTTTAAGCTCGCTAATTGTTTTAGCATCCGGTGTAGGAAACGCTTTAAGCTCTTTAGATGGCTCAGGGCGACTTTGTGTTGGTGCTAGCGCTTCTGCTTTTTCAATGTTAGCTGCATAATCGCTTGCATCACTAAAGGCAATTGCATCTTCACCCGATTCAGCAAGTACATGGAACTCATGCGACAAGCTACCACCAATAGAGCCTGTATCGGCAAGCACAGGGCGGTATTCAAGGTTTAAACGTTCAAAAATATTGCAGTATGCTTTATGCATAACTTGATAGGTTTCGTCTAAACACGCTTCACTTAAGTGAAATGAATAGGCGTCTTTCATCGTAAATTCACGCGCACGCATTACACCAAAACGAGGGCGTCTTTCATCACGTACTTTAGTTTGTACTTGGTACAAAGTAACAGGCAGTTGTTTGTAGCTGCTAATTTCTTTACGAACAAAATCGGTGATCACTTCTTCATGAGTAGGACCAAGCGCAAATTCACGATTATGACGGTCGTTAAATCGTACCAGCTCAGGGCCAAATTGTTCCCAACGGCCAGACTCTTGCCATAAATCGGCAGGTTGAATTACCGGCATAAGCATCTCTATTGCACCGGCTTTATCCATTTCTTCACGAACAATATTTTCTACTTTACGAAGTACGCGTAAACCAGAGGGCAACCAAGTATATAAACCCGAAGCGACGCGACGGATCATACCGGCTCTAAGCATTAATTGATGCGAAATAATTTCAGCATCTGATGGCGTTTCTTTAAGTGTTGCGAGTATATATTGACTGGTACGCATGATTTTTCCGAAATTAAGTAATATGTTCTTTTTAATAGGGCGCTAAGTTTACCAGCGCTTGCTTTTACACTAAAGCGCTAACTGCACTTTTTAGGTATTTTCTATACTTGTTACTAAGTTATGCTCGCCGTTGACTTGCCAGCGTATATTATAATTATACAGTGTCATGCCATAACTTTGCTCGCCTTGTTTTTGTTTTTTATAAGCTGGGCGTGGGTCTTGTTTTAGTACATTAGCAATAAAATCTTTAAGCTCAGGGTAGTGCGTTTGTGTGGTAATAAAGTCAATTGCCTCGGGTGTAAACTCAACGCTCATTTGTGTTTCTGGGCGGGTATCGGCAAAGCCTGCACTGGCGTCGTGCATTGCATCTGAATACGGTAAATAAGGCTTTATATCCACAATAGGCGTGCCATCGAGTAAATCTATACCAGCAAGCAGTAAACTAAGTTGGCCATTTTTATACTCTACACCTTCAAGTTTTACAGCACTCATACCAATAGCGTTGGGTCTAAACGTAGCACGGGTTGCAAATACCCCTTTACGCTCATTTCCGCCTAATCGTGGAGGGCGCACCATCGCAGAGTAGCCTTTATCGGCAGTTTCATGAAATCTAAACAATAACCAAATGTGGCTAAATTCTTCAATACCACGTACAAACTCTTCGCGGTTAAACTCAGTGGTAAAAATAAGTTTGGCTTTTGCTTGAGGTACTAAACGAGGTTGTCTAGGTATTGCAAACTTTTGTTTATAGGGAGACTGAATGTGACCAACTGCCGAAATGCTATATTCGCTCATAATGCTTATTTATTTAAAAAATAGGGGAGTATTCTACCTCTATTTATAAGTTATAGCAGTACAGTTAGAGGGTAATATTTTAGACCGTATGGTTTATATGCATCCAAAACAAAAGTTAAGGTGGTGGGTAAACGTGGGTTAATTAAAAAAGGTGAGCACATGGCTCACCCTTAACTTTAATTTAATTACTCTTAAAACATGTATTGAATTGACACTGATGCTACGTCCATTTCTGGGTCAATGTCATCATCTAATTCGTAACGTTCGTATTCTAAACGCATTTGAACATTGCTAGAAAACGCGTATTGAATACCTGCACCGTAAAATACGTCGCCGCCGTCTTGTGATGCTGAAATGCTACCAACAGGAAGCTCTTGCTCTACATCTGCATCCCATTCAAACCAACCACCTTTAGCATATACCGAAAAGCTTTCAGAAAGCGGTGCCGCTAAAGTGGCTGCTAATGATACACCATCAACTTCCGCTTTACTGTCAATGTCACTTACTTCATCAAAGTTTTGATAAGCCAATTCAAGGCCAAAGTGTTCATTAAACTGTGTACCAATGTACCCTTTAAGCATTTGTGCATCGTCGTCAAATTCAGTGTCATTTTCGCTGTCTTCAAATTCAAACGAGTATTGACCATAGCCTACACCTGTATAAATGCGAGGAGAATCAAAATCCGTAATATCAGCGTGTGCTGCAGAGTTAAAACCCAGTGTTGCTAAAGCAATTGCAGAAAGAGAAAGTGTTTTAATCATTGTATAGCTCCTTTAAAAAATAATATATGTTTGACCAACTTATCAAACGACAATTAGATATTTGCAGCGAGCATGCCAATAACAATAATTGATTGCAAAATAGCCGCAAAAAGGACATTTACGGCTAATATAGGTTGTTTTTGTATTTTTTATAAGCAGAGTGAACTTTTTTGAATTTTTGTTTTCTAAATAAAGCTTGTACCTTTTACACGGTTTTTTGTGAGTTTTACATTGTACGTTTATACTTTATGAAGCAAGTTTTCTGTTTCTATCGCAATCTGTTTCATCTTAATTGCATAGTTTTCTAATTTTTTATCTTCATCTGTTACTGCTTTAAATGCAGGAACCTCTACTGGGTAACCTGTTTCGTCCATAGCTACAAAGCTAATAACACAGTGGTTAGTTTCAACCATGTTTTGTGTTTTAGGATCGCCACAGCGCACTTGAATAAATATTTGCATGCTGGTTGAGCCTGTATGCGCTATTTTGGCTTCTACCTCTACAATTTGACCTACAAGGATAGGGCGTCTAAATTTAACCCCAGCTACAGAAACAGTCACACAGTAATGACCACTCCATCCGGCAGCACAGGCATAGCCCGCTTGGTCAATCCATTTCATGACCACACCACCGTGGACCTTTCCTCCAAAATTTACATCGGTTGGCTCTGCTAAAAAACGAAATACAACATTTGACGACGGCATATTAAACTCTCACTTTGTTAAACTTAATTAAGAGCATAACGTAAAAAAGGGGCCGAAGCCCCTGCAATTTAGGATAGGTTTATAATTTATATGTAAAAGAGGCGTTTTTTATACGCATTTATGCATAAAATAGTCACATATTTGGGTAGTTAGGGCCACCAGCGCCTTCGGGTGTAACCCAGGTAATATTTTGGCTAGGATCTTTAATGTCGCAGGTTTTACAGTGCACACAGTTTTGTGCGTTGATGACAAATTGGTTTTCGCCTTCTATTTTTTGCACTTCATATACACCAGCCGGGCAATAACGCTGTGCGGGTTCATCAAATTTAACTAAGTTAACTGAGATAGGAATTGAGTCATCTTTTAATTTTAAGTGGCATGGCTGCGATTCTTCATGGTTAGTGTTTGATAAAAATACGCTAGAGAGTTTATCAAAGCTAATTTGTCCATCTGGCTTAGGGTAGTTAATGTTAGGGCTGTTAGCTGCATCTTTAAGCGTGTCGTAATCTGGCGTGTTATCTTTAAAGGTAAAGGGCAGAGCACCTTTAAATATGTTTTGGTCTAGGGTGTTGTACGCACCTCCAACAAATTTACCCAATGTATGCATCGCAGGGCCAAAATTGCGAGATTGGTATAGCTCTTTATAAGCCCATGAATTTTCAAACGCGTTTTTGTATTCAGCTAAATCAGTATTGGCGTGGCCCATGTTGAGTGCATTAAAAATAACTTCTGCCGCGACCATCCCCGACTTCATTGCAGTATGATTACCCTTGATTTTGGCAAAATTGAGTGTACCGGCATCGCAACCTATTAATAGCCCACCTGCAAAATGCATTTTTGGTAATGAATAAAGGCCGCCTTTGGCAATAGCGCGAGCACCATAAGCAATACGTTCCCCCCCTTCAAGGGTGTGTTTAAACACAGGGTGGTGTTTCATTCGTTGGAACTCATCAAATGGACTTAGGTGAGGGTTCGTGTAATTTAAGTCAACAATTAAACCTACAACCACCTGATTGTTTTCACAATGGTACATAAATGAGCCGCCATTAGTATCGCCACTCAGTGGCCAGCCCGTACCATGAACTACTTTGCCTTGTTGGTGTTTGCTTGCATCAATTTGCCATATTTCTTTAAAGCCTAAGCCATAGTGTTGTGGCGAAGCTTCTTTATCAAGCGCAAACTCATTGATAAGTTGTTTCCCTAAATGGCCGCGACAACCCTCAGCAAATATCGTGTATTTGGCACGAAGCTCCATACCTGGCATATAGCCATCTTTTTCATTGCCATCTTTATCAACACCCATATCACCCGTGATAATCCCTTTGACAATGTCTTGCTCAATAATTAAAGAGTGAGCACTAAAGCCTGGGAATATCTCAACGCCCAAGTTTTCGGCTTGCTCTGCAAGCCACCTGCACACATTCCCCATCGATACAATGTAATTGCCTTCATTATGAAATGTTTTAGGGGTCGCAAAGCGAGGGAGGGCGGTGGCTTTTTCACCGTTATTAAACCAATAAATTTCATCGTGGGAGACTTGCGTTGTAATAGGCGCGTTAAGTTCTTGCCAGTTTGGTAAAAGCTCGTCTAAGGCTTTAGTTTCAAATACCGCCCCTGAAAGGATATGCGCGCCTACTTCGGAGCCTTTTTCTACTACACAAATATTCAGTTCTTGTTGTTTTTCTTGAGCTAGTTGCGCGAGCTTAATGGCACTGGCAAGACCTGCTGGGCCCGCGCCTACAATAACTACATCAAATTCCATGGTTTCACGTTCGACCATAATAACCTCTTAATCAATGACGGGCTTAGCTAAATTAGATAAGCAATGCAGCCTTTTTAATACTTGCACATTAAATGTTACAGGCTGTGAATACTTTAAGGTTATTTTAGGTTGACGTTTACGTCAACAGGAAGTAGTCTGAATTCATAAAATAAATAGGTTGACGTACACGTTAGCTTGTAGGTTTAAATATAGATGGAGTTCCTATGAAAGTTCTCGTTCCAATAAAAAGAGTGATCGATTACAACGTTAAAGCACGCGTAAAGGCTGATAACAGTGACGTTGACTTAGCAAATGTAAAAATGGCAATGAACCCATTTTGTGAAATTGCTATAGAAGAAGCGATTCGATTAAAAGAAGCGGGTACAGCCACTGAGGTTATCGCAGTAACAATTGGTGCAAAAGCTGCTCAAGAGCAGCTACGCACTGCACTTGCATTAGGTGCAGATAAAGCCATTCACATCGAAACAGATGAAAAACTAGAGTCACTGCACATCGCTAAATTATTAGCAAAATTAGTGGAGCAAGAGGCTCCTGAACTGGTTATCCTTGGCAAGCAATCTATTGATTCAGACAACAATCAAACAGGCCAAATGTTAGCGGCTTTAACTAAGCGCAGCCAAGGTACATTTGCTTCTAAAGTAGATATAAACGGCAATACAGTTAATGTTACCCGAGAAGTAGATGGTGGCTTACAAACGGTTGCTCTAAAACTGCCCGCTATTGTAACTACCGATTTGCGCTTAAACGAGCCGCGTTATGCATCGCTGCCTAATATTATGAAAGCGAAGCGCAAACCTCTCGATGTCATAGCAGCAGATTCATTAGGTGTTGACTTAACACCGCGCGTAGAATTAATAAAAGTAGAAGAGCCGGCTAAGCGCAGTGGGGGCATTATTGTTGAAGATGTTGCCCAACTAGTTGAAAAACTTAAAACAGAGGCAAAGGTGATTTAAATGAAAACACTTGTAATTGCAGAGCACGATAACGGTGCACTAAAACCAGAAACCTCAAAAACAATAAATGCGGCAAGTAAATTAGGTTTTGATATAGATGTGCTTATAGCAGGGTCAAACCTAGGCGCAATGAGTGAGAAAGCGGCCTGTATTGAAGGGGTTACTAATGTATTGACCGCTGACAATACCCTTTATGAGCATCAATTAGCTGAAAATATGGCTGAGCTTGTTTTAAGCATAGCCGATGACTATACACATATTGTTGCCAGTGCAACGACCACGGGTAAAAACTTTATGCCTCGCGTGGCCGCTCTTTTGGATGTGGCGCAAATCTCAGAAATAATTGAAGTGGTAGATAGCGAAACTTTTAAACGTCCAATTTACGCTGGTAATGCCATTGCTACGGTTAAGTCGCTAGATAACAATAAAGTAATCACCGTACGTGCGAGCAGCTTTGACTTACAAAACGAACAATCGCCTGCCAATATTAGTGCATTGGAAGCTGCGAATGATGTGCAGCTAAGTGACTTTGTAAGCGTTGAGCAAACTGAGTCGGAACGTCCGGAGCTTACAGCTGCAGAAGTGGTTATTTCTGGTGGTCGTGGTATGCAAAACGGTGAAAATTTCGCGTTATTAAACGGTATTGCCGATAAGTTAGGTGCAGCTATTGGTGCATCGCGCGCAGCCGTTGATGCAGGCTTTGTTCCTAATGATATGCAAGTAGGGCAAACAGGTAAAATTGTTGCCCCTAACTTATATATTGCAGTAGGTATTAGTGGTGCTATTCAGCACTTAGCAGGTATGAAAGATTCAAAAGTCATTGTTGCAATAAACAAAGACCCAGACGCGCCAATATTTCAGGTAGCAGATTACGGTCTAGTTGCTGATTTATTTGACGTATTACCGCAGCTTGAAAACGCGCTTTAAACATATTCTGGTTGTAAAGCCGCGGTGAACTTAGGTTTCTGCGGCTTTTTTATTCCACCTCAACCATAGAGTAATGATGTGCTGACAAAGTATCTAAAACACGTTTATTTTTTAATAAATTAAGCAACAAATCGGTTTGTTCTACAGAGCGGCTAGATTGACTATTTACTAATAAAATAAGGGGGCGAACAAACGTATATTCACCGTTTTTAATGGTTTCATCAGAAACGTCAACGCCATTGATACCCAGTAAATTTATTTTATTAATTTTTTTAGACCCCTGTAGTTGAGATACAGCGCCATAAGAGTCAAAGGCAATAGCATTAGGCATACGTTGTACTATGCCAAGCGCTTGGTTAAATTCGTCGTACATTTGTACTTCAGTTTTTGGAAATAAACCGCGGTTACCGGTTTGCTTTATTTTAATGGTATTGGCGTTTGGTACGCGCATAAACGTTAGGTTTAAAAACTCTAACAAAATATCAAATGTGCCATGATTATAGGCCTTACTAAAAAGTAAAATTTTGTTATCTCTTTGTGTCTCTGGTACATAATCTGGGTTAACTTCTTGCCATGTTTTATATTTACCCGCATAAATATTACTAAGCTGCTCAATGCTTAGCGAGTCGATATTATTTTTCTTGTTAGTGAAAAAGACCAACGCATCTTGCGCAATAATAATTTGGCGAACGTGAGGGTATTTTTCTTGTTCGGCGTTGGTTAAATAACGCGAAGACGTGCCAATATCTATAATGTTCTCTGCTATGGCTTTAATGCCTTTGGTACTTCCCATAGAGCGAATTTGCATGGCGGTATTGGTTTGTTTTTCAAAGGTAGGTTTTATTAAATGCAAAAGGTGTGTAACCGAAGAGGAGCCACCAATAAGTAACGGTTTGTGTTGTGGATCAATATTGGAAACGGATGTTGCTATGTTTGATGAAGAAAGCAGTACGGTAGCTGCTAAAATAAGGTTTTTTATCATGCTATTAGTCCAAAACGAATTTGTTATAAAACTATAGCTCAAAATTTATAAATCTCTAATTTATATACAGTATCTTACACAGGCATTAAAATACGCTAGGCATTAAAAAGCCAGCAAAAAAGCTGGCTTTTAAAACCAATTAACTTGACTAGTAGGTCGCGCTACCTTTAGTACGAGGGAAGGCGATTACATCACGTACGTTGCCCATACCTGTTACATAGGCAACCAGGCGTTCAAAACCTAAACCAAAGCCAGAGTGTGGCACGCTACCGTATTTACGTAAATCGCGGTACCAGCTGTAGTCTTCTTTGTTTAAGCCCATTTCATCTAAACGCGCATCAAGCACATCAAGGCGCTCTTCACGTTGTGAACCACCAATAATTTCACCAATGCCAGGTGCTACAACGTCCATAGCGGCAACGGTTTTACCGTCTTCGTTTTGGCGCATGTAAAACGCTTTAATATCGCGCGGGTAGTTTTTAATAACAACCGGTGCTTTAAAGTGCTCTTCTGCTAAGTAGCGCTCATGCTCTGATTGTAAATCTACACCCCATTCAACTGCGTATTCAAACTTTTTACCACATGACTTAAGTATTTCTACGGCATCAGTGTAATCAACTTGCGCGAAGTCTTTTTCTACAAATTCTTCTAAACGGCTAATCGCTGTTTTTTCGATACGCTGAGCAAAAAATTCCATATCGTCACGGCGCTCTTCTAGTACCGCTTTAAATACATACTTAAGCATGTTTTCAGCAAGTTTTGCAATGTCTTCTAAATCAGCAAATGCAACTTCAGGCTCAACCATCCAAAACTCAGCCAAGTGGCGAGATGTGTTTGAGTTTTCTGCGCGGAACGTAGGACCAAAGGTGTAAATTTTTGACATAGCCGATGCGTATGTTTCACCATTTAATTGGCCAGATACAGTTAAAAAGGCTTCTTTACCAAAAAAGTCTTCACTGTAATCAACATCGCCTTTATCAGTGCGCGGCAAGTTTTGCATGTCTAGCGTTGAAACGCGGAACATTTCACCTGCACCTTCACAGTCACTTGCTGTGATGATTGGTGTACTGATCCAGTAAAAACCTTGCTCGTGGTAAAAACGGTGAATAGCTTGTGCTAAACAGTTACGTACACGTGTTACTGCGCCAATCATGTTTGTGCGAGGGCGAAGGTGAGCGTGCTCACGTAAATATTCAATGCTGTGGCGTTTAGCCGACATAGGGTATGAATCAGGGTTTTCTACCCAACCTAACACAGTGACAGAATTAGCTTGAATTTCAAAAGACTGTCCTTTACCTGCAGATTGTACTAACACACCAGTAACCGATACAGAACAACCGGCTGTTAGGCTAGTAACTTCATCATAATTATTTAGTGAATTAGGAACTACCGCTTGTATAGGATCAAAACACGAACCGTCATGAACGGCTAAAAATGATATTCCTGCTTTTGAATCGCGGCGTGTACGGATCCAGCCTTTTACTGTTACTTGGCTGTCTACCGCAACATTGCCTTTTAATAGCTCTGAAATCGCTAAATGGCTCATCTTCACTCCAATGATATAAGTTGCCTAACTGTATAATATTAACTACTCAACGCAGCGGTTAAATTTAGTGCGTTGAACTTGAACCGTGTATCTTACCTAGTTAAATAAAATAAAAAAACTATTGTGAGCAACTCTTTAAAAGTTTTTATGCATGTGGGTTACTTTTACAGCGTTTTTTGCTTTAAATTACCACTATTATTATTTGGTACTCTTAAATTTACTGATTTTGTGGCATTATTAAAATATTCGTATAAACGTTTACCATTACCCAAAAATGGATGCTATGAAACAAGTTTTTATTTTAAGAGGGCTACCAGGAAGTGGTAAGTCTTACTATGCCCAAACCCTAGCAGATGAGCTAGGTGGAGTAGATTCAAGCCAGTATTTGATTTGTTCAACCGATGATTACTTCGTTAATGAGCAAGGTGAATACCATTTTGATAAATTTAAATTACCGCAATACCATAACCTAAATTTAGCGCGATTTATAAATGCGTTAGCGCAAAATATTCCGCTTGTCATTGTTGATAACACCAATATAAAAAAATGGGAGTTTATTGCGTACTCTCAAGCAGCTCATGCACTTGGCTACCAAGTTAAAGAAGTGATTGTAGGTGAGGTTAAAGATAAATCTATGCAACACTTATACGCCAAGCGCAATACGCATAATGTGCCCTTAAAAACTATTAGCAAAATGGCGTATATGTTTGAATGGTAAGTGAGTGTTACTTATGGATTACTTAAGCTTTATTAAAGCGCTTAAGTTACACTGAGTAATGGCATCTAGATGAGCAGTGATTTTTTCATTGCTCCAATCCCACCAGGCTATTTCTAATAAGGTGCTTATAGTGTTGCTATCAAACCTAGTTTTAATTACTTTTGCTGGGTTACCACCTACCACACTATAAGCAGGTACATCACAGGTCACCACCGATTTACTTGCAATGATAGAGCCACTGCCAATATTAACCCCCGGCATTATAGTTGCGTCATAACCAATCCATACATCGTGACCAATAACTGTATTGCCTTTAAAGGGTAACTCGCCAGCCTGCGGGGCTGATTTTTCCCAGCCGTTGCCAAATATAAAAAATGGATAGGTAGAAAACCCCGCGGTTTGATGATTAGCACCGTTCATTATAAAGGTTACGTTTTTAGCTATGGCGCAAAATTTCCCAATAATGAGGCGGTCTCCAATAAAATCGAAATGGTAAAGAACATTTTTTTCGAAGTTTTCAGGGCCGTCAGGATCGTCGTAATAGGTATAATCACCCACAACTATATTAGGCGAGGTAATAAAGTTTTTTAAAAAGCCAACCTGAGGAAAGCCCTCAACAGGGGCAGGATTATTTGGATTAGGACCCTGTCTAGGCATAGCTACCTCATTGTTTAATTATTGTTTTTTATACCAACCCGCATAAGTAAGTGATCTCTTTTGAGGATGGAAAAACGTTTTGATAGTAAGGCAAAAAAT
>NZ_PNCT01000034.1:0-22357 GCF_005887365.1 Pseudoalteromonas sp. S3785
GCCCACTAGGTTACAAACCTCGCGCCGTGATTAAATGGCCCCTAGATTGAACAAATTATAACCCTGAAGGGTCAACAGGCCCTAAAATAAAGCTATACAAATTTTTGTTAATTTAAAAACGCCCCTACTTCTTTACTCATTCTATCCACCAGCCACGCTGGCCCGCCGTCATACATATCGTTATGGCGCGATTTTTCAATCATTACTTGGCTAACCGGAAACTCTTTAAGCTCTGTTTCATTTAATAAAACATTCGCATCGGCTTCGTAATCACTACCACGTAGTGTAAGCACGCGTATGTTTTTATTACGTGGGGTTAGCATACGGCGGTGATCGAGGGTAATTATTTGGCTTACTTCATTTGGATAGATTGCAGCGTATAAAGCGGATATATCGCCGCCGTTCGAGTGCCCAAATAGCGTGAGCTGGGAAAAGTCATACTCAGGGTATTGCGCACTTAGCTGATTAACTAAAAACCTAAGTGTTACTACACCGCGGTGCCAGTTTTCCATGCGGGTGGTTAAATAAGGCTGTATGCGATTAAGCGCAGGGTCGGTTTTTAGCTCATGTGCAACTGCAATGCTTAAATAGCCTTGTGCATTAAATAGCTTACTCGCAAATGAGTAGTTATTGTGGCTAATGCCATAGCCTGCATTTACAAATGCTACGGGGCACTTTGCCTGCTCGTTGCATTGATTACTGTTATTTGGAAGCGTGATATTGATAGGTATGGTTCGATTGCGGCTTTGATCCACTATTACATCGTCATCAGCAACGCTTAATGGTGACATTAAACTCGCACTTAGGCTAAATGCGCTTAATGTTAGTAACTTTTTTATTATTTTATGCATGTTTTAAATCGTATAAATTATTGTTTTTAAATAAAAATAACTTTTACTATAAAGGTTAGCGCGCGCCATTGCTAATGTATGCGATAATACGGGTATTATTTTTAGTTAATTTAGAAAAGTACCCCATGAAATCATACAGCACTATTGAACAACGTATCGACATTTTGCAAAGTCGCATAGAAGCCTATAAAGAAGAAATCGCCGTCTTACAGGCCGAGCCAAAAAGTAACAACGAGCGTATTATTTTTAAATTTATTGAAACGGGCAGTACAGGTAAAACAAAAGACTTTGTTCGCGAGCTTGGCATTAAGTCGCCGCGCGATAGCTTATATTCATCAGGTGATGTAACTAAGTTGATTAAAGACGGCGCTGATGACATTACCCCTGCACTGCTTGAAATTGCCCGCACACTTGCAAGCGCACGTAACAAAAATGGCCCTAGCTGTTAATTAGTTAGCTACTGGTCACTAACTTATTTAGAAGCTCATAATTTGAGCTTCTATATAACCTCAATCATCGGATAATTAGTTACAGAGCTCTATATCAAGGCTTGTAAGCAAGTTAAGTGCTTCAAAGCGCTCAAACTTTGCCCCCGCTAATATATTATTGTTCAAATCAATATTAAACTCAGTTGCGCCAACAAAGTCACACTTAGTTAAATTGGTTTGAAAAAACTCACTATCGCGAAAATTACTCCCTGTAAATGTACTTTGCTTTAAATTGGCATGTCTAAAATCAACATTTTTTGCAAAGCAATGAATTAATTTTAGTGAATTTAACGTTAAGTCAAAAAAAGAGCTGTTACTAAGCTCACAGCTATTAAAGCTCACCGGCGCATTTATACTTAGCGCTCCCCAATCTGCATCGCCCCATTGCACGCTGTTTAACTTACAATGGCTAAAGCTTACACTTTCAAGGGAGCTATAGTCCCACTTGAGTGACGACAAATTACAATTTTTAAAACTGCACTCTATAAATCGACACGTTTTAAATTGCGCCTGTGAGAAATCACACTCAGTAAACGTACACGCTTCAAATTCTGTGTTTTCGATTGTATTTTTTGCTAGCTGTAAGGCACTAAATTGCTGATCGCAATAATAGTTATTATTTGAAATTGGCACTGTGACTACGTGTCCGTATTTAGGGTTGTTTAATGGGCATAAGGGCTGGTTTTTGGCAAATCTTGTTTAAGCGCTAATAAGGCGATAAAAATTAGGCCAAAAAGCGGAAATATCGCTAAGCATCCACCTACAAAGGCTAACACGCCCGGCATGGTGCTTTTACGTTTACCTATTTTGTAGCTAATAAGCGCAAAAATTGGAATGCAAAATAAAATAAAAAACGCTAAAAATTCACCAAATAATGTGAGATTAAACGACATAAGAACTCCCTCTCTATTGGATACTACCAATCTGCTTAAGTTACTAACCATTTATAGCGACAAATAAATAGAATCATAAAAGGCTAAATATTTAAATCGATTAGTATAATATTTAAACTACTTTAAATTTAACCATAAAAAAACCCCTAGGCATACTCCTAAGGGCTTTTAAATCTAGCGAGGCGCATCTACTGCGCGCGATATTACTCTTCGCTAGGTATTGCTTTTTCTACCACACTGATCGCAAGCTCAGTTAACGAGTCGCTATTCGCTTTACTAGGTGCATCGGTTAATAAGCACGATGCTTGAGTGGTTTTAGGGAACGCAATAACGTCACGAATGTTATCAGTACCACATAAAAGCATAACTAAACGGTCAAGGCCAAAGGCTAAACCAGCATGTGGTGGTGTGCCGTATTTAAGGGCATCAAGTAAAAAGCCAAACTTGTCTTGTTGCTCTTGTGCTTCAATACCTAAAATTCTAAATGCGGCCTCTTGCATATCTGCATTATGAATACGTACCGAACCACCACCTACTTCGTAGCCATTTAATACCATGTCGTAGGCATCTGAAATAGCCGCTGCTGGGTTTGCTTCAAGCTCTTCAGCGCTAATATCTTTAGGTGCAGTAAATGGATGATGCACAGCATGTAACGTGCCTTCGTCATCTTCTTCAAACATTGGGAAGTCAACAACCCAAAGTGGCGCCCAACTATCAAGGTTAGTGATTTCTAAATCAACACCAATCTTCAAGCGAAGCGCGCCCATAGCTTCGTTTACAACGTTGCGTTTATCGGCACCAAATAAAATAATATCGCCCGTTTGTGCGTTAGTACGCTCAAGTAACTGGGTAATTACCTCTTCGTTTAAAAACTTAGCCACTGGAGATTGAACGCCCTCAGCACCGGCATCACGGTCGTTTACTTTCATCCACGCCATGCCTTTAGCGCCGTAAATACCAATAAACTTAGTGTAATCGTCAAGTTGCTTACGCGAAAGTTTAGCGCCACCTGGTACTGTTAATACAGCAACGCGGCCTTTTTCGTCGTTAGCTGGGCCTGAAAATACGTTAAACTCAACATCTTTTACCAAATCAGCTACATCAACAAGCTTCATTGGGTTACGTAAATCTGGTTTATCAGAACCGTATAGGCTCATTGCCTCAGAGTAAGGCATAATTGGGAAATCGCCTAAATCAACGTTTAATAATGATTGCCACATTTCACGGATCATTTTTTCGGTCATAGCACGTACTTGATCAGAGCTCATGAACGAGGTTTCTAAATCTATTTGGGTAAATTCAGGTTGACGATCGGCACGTAAATCTTCATCACGAAAACATTTAACAATTTGGTAGTAACGGTCAAAACCCGACATCATCAACAATTGCTTAAACAACTGTGGTGACTGTGGTAATGCATAAAAGCTACCTTTATGAACACGACTCGGTACTAAGTAATCGCGTGCACCTTCTGGTGTTGCTTTGGTAAGTACAGGTGTTTCAATGTCTAAAAAGCCATTGTCATCTAAAAAGCGACGAACAAAGCTGCTTGCTTTAGCGCGTAGTTTAATACGGTCGCTCATTTCAAGGCGACGTAAATCTAAGTAGCGGTACTTTAAACGGCGCTCTTCTGAATTGGTTTGATTAAAATCAAGTGGAAGCGGCTCAGAGCGGTTAATAATAGTTAGCTCAGTACCTAAAATTTCTACTTCGCCTGTTGCCATGTCTTTATTAACTTGGCTTTCTGGGCGTGCACGAACAACCCCTTTTAACTGAACACAAAATTCTTGACGAAGTTTGTTAGCGGTATCCATTAACCCTTTAACCTCTGGATCGAATACAACTTGTACTAACCCTTCTCTATCGCGTAAATCGACAAAGATAAGTCCACCAAGGTCACGTCGTTTGTTGATCCAGCCACATAGTTCAACTTCTTGATCTACGTGAGTTTTATTTAGCTGTCCGCAATATATAGAGCGCATAGTTTTCCTGTCAGATAAAAGGCTTGAACGGTTAAATTTATTTGTTTTAAGGCGTGTGATTTAAAAAACAGGTCACCACAATACAAATAAAGCCGCTAGCAATCTAAAAATAATCGAATTAAGCCCTGCATTATACCCAAGTAGTATCAAGATGCTAGGGCGTGTTGAACTTCGGCGGTTGAATTTACAGCAAGCACGCTATGTATTTGGTACACTTACGCCACAAAGTCATTAAGCCACCCTTTTTATGTTATATATTGGATGCCCTCAGTGGTCGAGCAGCGCCTGGAAAGGCAACTTATTTACCCGCCAATGTAAAAATGCCGATATGCTAAACCAATATGCCCAGCATTTTAACTCAGTTGAAGGCAACACCAGCTTTTACGCAGATCCAGCACCAAGCACCGTTTTACGCTGGGCACAAAGCGTACCCGACAATTTTAAGTTCACGTTTAAATTTCATCGCCGTTTTAGCCACGAGCTTGCGCTTAGTAATGTTCAAACAGAACTTAATGACTGGCTTGCGTTATTTGCCCCAATACTCGAAAAAACAGGGCAAATAATGCTGCAATTACCTAAAGCGTTTGGTCCAAACGATTTACCTAAATTAACGCAATTTATTAGCTTGCTCCCCAAAGAGCTAAATTACGGCGTAGAAGTACGCCATACTGATTTTTTTAAAAAAGGTGAGGCCGAAATTGCCCTTAATCAGCTATTAATGGCAAATAATATAAACCGTATTTCTATGGATACCCGTGCGCTTTTTGCAGTAAAGCCCACCACCGAGGCGCTAATAGATGCGCAACAAAAAAAGCCCCACTTACCTGTACATGCAATAGCGACTGGCTCGCAGCCCATGGCCCGCTTTGTCATAGCCGATTTACAAAACGACTATAAATCTTTTTACAAACCGTGGCTTGGTAAAGTAAAACAATGGCTTGATGAGGGTAAAAGCCCGTATGTGTTTTTTCATACTGCCGACAACCAAGAGTCTCCGTTACTTGCTAGGCAGTTTTGTAAAGACCTAGGGTATAATCACCCGGTATTAAACCCATTCAGTGGCGAAAAAGAAGCCCATCAGCCTACGCTTTTTTAAATAGAGAATAAAAATGAGTGAATACGCACGTTACTTTACCGGCTACCCAGCTAACATTATTGAGCAAGTATTAAGCCTTATAAATAACAACAAGGTGTGTGACTACTTACTTAAAAAATACCCACACGCACACACCATCACCACCGATAAACTGCTTTACAGCTACGCTACAGATTTAAAAAAACAGTATTTAAAAAACGCCCCACCGTTTGGCCGTGCTGCATTTAAAAAACAAGGCGATATGGTCACCAACGCACTCGGTACTCACACCTACCGCATGCAAGGTAAAACCCGAAAGCACGATTTAGCGATTAACAGTGATTTGCTGCGTGCACCCGAGCCTTTATTAAAAGCATTAGTGGTGCACGAGCTCGCCCACTTTAAAGAAAAAGATCACAACAAAAGCTTTTATAAACTGTGCTGCCACATGGAGCCGCAGTATCATCAGTTGGAGTTAGATTTACGGATTTTTTGTGTGGTAGTAGCGATGGGAGAGAATCCTTATTGATCAGCGGTCAGCGGTCAGCGGTCAGCGGTCAGCGGTCAGCGGTCAGCGGTCAGCGAAATTATAAATACAACCTAATTCGTAATCAAAATGCTCAATAATAAAAAACGCGATTTAAAATCGCGTTCTCTATCGTAACTTTTATACTGACCGCTAAAAGTTTAAAACTGACAGCTCAAAAGCGTGTTGGGTTTCGCTTCGCTCAACCCAACCTACATTACAGCCCTAGTTCAGCCATAAAGTCGTCATCGGCATCATCTTGCTCTGCTTCTTTTGACTTAGCTTTCTCTTTTTGAGCCTTTTGTTTAGCTTCATTTTCAATAATATCATCTGGGTCTATGGCTTCTACAATGTCGAAGTCGTGTAGTTTAATAAACTCCGTTTTATCCATTGCCAGCTCTAGGTAAAAGATATTTTGGTTGCGCGTAGTAAAGGTTACGCGGCGTGCTTGAGGGCGATCCATTGTAGTATCTACCGATATTTGCACTTGCTTGTTGATTGCCATCATTTTTGGCTGGTTTTGTGTAATAGAAGTATGTAATTGCTCACGCACTTTAGAGGTAAAGTCGCCTACAATTTGGTTCATCAGCTCGCCCATTACATTTGAAACGTCATCGGATAAATGACTGTGGGCAATTTCTTCTTCAGGCATGCCCATATTGCGCATGTAATCGCCGTAAATTTCCATTGCCGCTTGCGCAGTAAAGTTGGTTACAACAAGGCCTGTAAAGCCACCATCAAATAATACAAAACAACCAATGTCTGGTCGCATACAGGTGCGTGTTATTTTTTGCACCATGGCGGAGTAGCTAATTTCGTTGCCACTGGCTGATGACAGGACCCCAGTCACTGAATGACATAGGGTTGCTAATATATCGTCTGTGCTAATTACCTTACTTTTGCTCATTTAACGTTCTCTTTTATACTTATTATTCATAATTCTAGCCAAGCTACTGAATTTATCACTGACTATCCAGCATAAAATGTTAAAATAGTGCCATTATTTTTAAAGAGACTGCCTTAGTGAGTATAAAAGACAGTATTTACGCCTCTGAGCAACAAGTAAAAGATTTTAGCTTTGACCAAAATGTGGTTGAGGTTTTTCCGGATATGATCCAGCGCTCTGTGCCTGGGTACGCCACCATTGTAAGCACTATGGGTAAATTGGCCGGTGAATATGCGCAAAGTAATTCAAACCTTTACGATTTAGGCTGCTCGCTTGGTGCGGTTACCCTAAGTATGCGCCGTAACATTCGTACCGATAACTGCCACATTATTGCTGTAGATAACTCCCAAGCTATGGTTGAGCGCTGTAAGGTACATTTACAAGGCTTTAAGTCTGACGTGCCTGTTACTGTAACTTTAGGCGATATTAACGAGCTTGAAATTCAAAATGCCTCGGTAGTGGCCATGAATTTTACCTTGCAATTTATTCCGCCTTTACAGCGCCAGGCCGTGCTTGAAAAAATTTACGCTAACTTAAAACCCGGTGGCGTACTACTCCTTAGCGAAAAAATTAAAGCCGAAAACGAACAGTGCGATAATTTATTAATTGATTTGCACCACGACTTTAAACGCCACAATGGCTACTCAGAGCTTGAAATAAGCCAAAAACGTACAGCCATTGAAAACGTGATGCGCCCCGATACACTAAGCACGCACTTTAATCGTTTAAGCGACATTGGTTTTAGCCAAACGCAGGTGTGGTATCAATGTTTTAATTTTTGCTCAATGGTAGCAATTAAATAAAAAGAGTAATGTATGTCTCAATGGTTTAACCAATTTTACGCAGCAATTGCACAAAGCCCGCTTAGCCACTGGCTAGAAACCCTGCCCGGTCAATTAAAACATTGGCAAAACGAGGCAAGCCATGGCGATTTACCAAAATGGCAAAAAGTACTTAAAAATTTGCCTGAAGTAAAAACAACCCACGTTGATATTGCTACTAAAGTAGAAATTGGCGCACCGGGGGAAATGAGCGAAGGCGAGCAAAAACAAGCTACGCATTTATTAAAACGCATGATGCCATGGCGAAAAGGTCCCTTTACTGTACACGGTATTGAAATAAATACAGAGTGGCGCAGCGATTGGAAATGGGACCGTCTGCTTCCTCACATTGAGCCATTAAAAGGCCGTACAGTGTTAGATATAGGCTGTGGCTCTGGCTATCACTTATGGCGCATGCGCGGAGAGGGGGCAAATTTTGTTGTGGGTATTGACCCGTCTGATTTATTTTTGTGTCAGTTTCAGGCCATTAAACATTACAACCCAGATGAAAACGTGCATTTATTACCGCTAGGTGTAGAAGCCCTCCCCGAGCTTAAAGCCTTTGATACGGTGTTTTCGATGGGGGTGCTTTATCATCGTCGCTCGCCAATTGATTTTTTAGCGCAGTTAAAAGCGCAGCTTCGCCCAGGTGGCGAGTTAGTGCTTGAAACCTTAGTGATTGAAGGCGACGAAAACACCGTATTGGTACCTACTGACCGCTACGCAAAAATGCGCAATGTGTGGTTTATTCCAAGTACTGCTGCACTCAAACTGTGGATGGAGCGCGTTGGCTTTAAAGATGTGCAAATAAAAGATTGCGCAATTACCACGCTTGATGAGCAACGCAAGACCGACTGGATGGAAAACGAATCGTTAGTTGATTTTTTAGACCCAAACGATACCAGTAAAACCATTGAAGGTTACCCTGCTCCACTTAGAGCTATTTTAACTGCAAAAGCATAGCTATTAATTTAACGCCTTTAATTACTAAAAAAACGCCTACGGGCGTTTTTTTGTTTATTTAAACAACAGGCAGCGGACAAGTGTCCTTGTTAATTATTTCAAAACTATATTTGAGCTAGCCGCGCAGTTGCAATTGTTGTAAAATACGCGCGTTTCTAAGCTATCGAAAAGCAACCCCAAGCAATTATTTGAGGAAAACCTGTGAGCGAACAAAAACAGTCATTAAGCTATAAAGACGCGGGCGTAGATATCGACGCTGGTAATGCACTTGTTGAGCGTATTAAAGGCGTAGTTAAAAAAACGCGTCGTCCAGAAGTAATGGGCGGAATTGGTGGTTTTGGCGCTCTTTGCGAAATTCCAGAAGGTTACAAACAGCCAGTACTAGTAGCAGGTACTGACGGTGTAGGTACTAAACTACGTTTAGCTATCGACTTAAAAAAACACGACACTGTAGGTATTGATTTAGTTGCAATGTGTGTAAACGATTTAATAGTACAAGGCGCTGAACCCCTGTTTTTTCTAGATTACTATGCAACAGGTAAACTAGATGTAGACACAGCGGCCGATGTAGTAACCGGTATTGGTAAAGGCTGTGAGATTTCTGGCTGTGCCCTGATTGGCGGCGAAACAGCAGAGATGCCGGGTATGTACGATGGTGAAGACTACGACATGGCAGGCTTTTGTACCGGTGTGGTAGAAAAATCTAAAATTATTGATGGCACAAAGGTAGCTGCCGGCGATCAACTTATTGCGCTTGCCTCTAGCGGTCCTCACTCAAATGGCTTTTCTTTAATTCGTAAAGTGCTTGAAGTATCAAACGCCGATACCAACCAAACTATTGACGGTAAAACTTTAGGCGAGCATTTATTGGAGCCAACCCGTATTTACGTTAAACCGTTACTGGAGTTATTTAAGCAGGTAGACGTACATGCCCTATCGCATATTACTGGTGGCGGCTTTTGGGAAAATATTCCTCGCGTGTTACCCGATTCTGCAAAAGCAGTGGTTAAAGGTGATAGCTGGCAGTGGCCAACCGTTTTTAACTGGTTGCAAGAAAACGGCAATATTACTACGCACGAAATGTACCGCACATTTAACTGTGGTGTAGGCATGGTATTAGTAGTACCAGCCGATGCGCTTGAGCAAAGTTTAAGTATTTTAAAAGAGCTTGGCGAAAACGCTTGGCACCTTGGTGAAATTCACGATGCCGTAGCTGGTGAAGAGCAAGTTGAAATTGTAGGTGGTGCTAAGTAATGGCACCCATTCGCTTAGTGGTATTAATATCGGGTAGTGGTTCTAATTTACAAGCCATTATTGATGCCTGCGAGCGCGGCGAAATAAACGGGCACATAGCAGCTGTTATCAGCAACAAAGCAGACGCTTACGGCCTCGAGCGTGCAAAACAAGCAGGCATTGCTACAAAAGTGCTCAGTCATAAAGATTTTGACTCGCGCGAGGCCTATGATGCGCAATTAATGAATGTAATTGACTCTTTTATGCCAAATCTAGTTGTATTAGCTGGGTTTATGCGTATTCTTACTCCTGGCTTAGTGCAAAAATATGTTGGAAAAATGTTGAACATTCATCCATCTTTGTTGCCTAAGTATCAGGGGCTGAATACCCACCAAAGAGCAATTGATGCAAAAGACGATGTTCATGGCGTAAGTGTTCACTTTGTTACTGAAGAATTAGACGGCGGTCCGGTTATTCTTCAAGCGCAAATACCTGTACTCAAGGATGATACAGCAGAGACATTAGCTAAACGCGTGCACGAACAAGAGCATATAATCTATCCTTTGGTGGTCAAATGGTTCAGTGAACACAGACTTACGATGGAAGCAGATTATGCAGTTCTTGACGAAAAACAACTTCCTGCACACGGCGCGCACTACCCACAATAAAAAAATAAGTGCCCTGCTGTTATGTGTGGGCGCTTTACTTCCTACTAGCCTAATTGCAGGCGAACTAACAGAATATCAAGCCAGCTACGATATTTTACGTAAAGGTAAAAATCATGGCGAGGCTGTACGCGAACTTAAAAAAGTTGGTGAGCAAACATATCAACTTACTTATCACAGCAATATTGAGTGGATGATTTTCTCTGACAAGCGAGAAGAAACCTCTGTATTTACTTTTTTAGATAACAAAGTCACGCCACATCATTACAATATGGTACGTACCGGCACCGGCCCAGATAAAGATTATAAAATAGACTTCGATACACAAAATAAAGTGGTCACCAGCAGCACCAGCGAATACCCGCTAAAATGCGAATGGACTGACGAATTTCAAGATGCTATTTCGTACCAAGTACAAGTACGCGAAGGTTTAAAAAAAGGCGAAACATATTTTTCGTTTCCGCTTATTGATAAAAAAGGCAATCGCCGCGACTACAACTTTGAAGTGGTTGGCAAAGAAATGATTTCGCTGCCAATTGGCAACGTAGAAGCTATAAAAGTAAAACGTTTATACGATAACGATAAACGCCAAGCCCTTGCTTGGTTTGCGCCAGAAATGGACTACATGCTAGTACGTATGTGGAAAGGCGAAAAAGGCATGGAGCAGTTTGAAGTACAAATGAATTCATTTACGGTTACCCAACCTGTTTCTACTCCAGCCACTGGTAGCAGTGAAGTTAGGTCAGAAGCGCCGTAAACACGGTGATAGCAAACACAAAAAACGCGATTTTATATCGCGTTTTTTGTGTTTAATTAGAGGCTGTTTAACTAAATTAGTTCGCCCATTTTAAATAACGCAAACTCCCCTGGCTCCATTTTTTGCCAACGTTCATCATTAGTAAGCGGCCTTGTTGCAATAACAGTTACCACATCGTTTGGGGTTGTCTCTTTTTGAAAGTCTACCACCATATCAGCATCAATTAATGTCGCTTTACCAAATGGCGCACGGCGCGTTATGTAATGTAAGTTATTTGTGCAGTAAGCTAAAACAAATACACCATCGGTCAACAGCATATTAAATACACCCTTTTCACGTAGCGTATTTGAAAGCTTTGCCGCGTATCTAAAAACAGAGGCCATATTAGAGGGGCGTTTTGGGTACTTTTCGCGAATTTTGTCAAGCAACCAACAAAATGCCAGCTCGCTGTCGGTGTTACCCACTGGGCGATAATACTCTGGCTTTAAATCATGATAGTTAGATAACTGGCCATTATGTGCATAGGTGATCTCCCTCCCCCAAAGCTCACGGGTAAACGGATGGGTATTTTCAAGGCACACTCGGCCACGGTTTCCTTGGCGAATATGGCTAATTACCGACACACTTTTAATGGGGTAGGCTTTTACCAGTTTGGCAATTTCTGATTGATAACTTGGTTCAGGATCTTTAAAGGTTCTACACCCTTTGCCCTCGTAAAATGTAATACCCCAACCATCTTTATGCGGGCCAGTATTACCACCACGCTCTAATAGGCCTGAAAAACTAAAACAAATATCCGTAGGTACGTTGGCTGACATGCCAAGTAATTCACACATTAATAAACTAACCCTTAAAAAATACGTATAAATAGCGCTTTAATTTACTGTGCACTACAACAAACATACTTACTTAAAAAAACTTTTTTGGCTAGCTGATTTACTGATTTTTAGCGCTTAAATAAGCGTTGTGATTGAATTAAACACAGTAGTGGTGCATGCTCGTCCCTCATAAAGGGAATTGTGATAAGCAAAATAGCAAGTTTGTCGTTAATTTAACACTGTAATGTACTTGAAACTTACGCTCACTAGCGCTACTCTAACTGAGGTGGTCTGACCTCTATTAAGGAATAAGCAATGACACTCATATTTACACTCGGCTTAATCGCACTGCTCAGCATCGCGGTTTACCACAGAGCGAGTTGGAACACAGCACTTGGTGTTTCTGCCGCAACTTTATTAATTGGTACCTTTGCGGGTGCTTTTGGTTTAATTAGCTGGTTGATCTTTTTGATCATCGCGGTACCTCTTTCTGTTACTGGCATTCGTCAGCAATATATAATCAAGCCGATTTTTACTACCTTTAAAAAAGTAACGCCAAGCATGTCTGATACTGAAAAGTCAGCAATCGATGCAGGTACTACGTGGTGGGAAGCTGATTTATTTTGTGGTAACCCAGATTGGAAAAAGCTGCACCAATATCCAGTACCTAAACTCACTATTGAAGAGCAAGCCTTTATTGATGGCCCTGTCGAAGTAGTTTGTAGCATGCTAGATGATTGGGAAGCAACACACGAGCTTACCGATTTACCGCAAGATGTATGGCAATATCTAAAAGATAATAAATTCTTTGCCATGATCATCAAAAAAGAATACGGCGGTTTAGAGTTTTCTGCATTTGCACAATCATGTGTTCTGCAAAAGCTAACCAGTAAGTCTACCCTGCTTTCTTCAATTGTAGGTGTACCAAACTCGTTAGGCCCGGGTGAATTACTACAGCACTACGGTACTGAGGATCAAAAAAATCATTATTTGCCGCGCTTAGCCCAAGGCCAAGAAATTCCATGTTTTGCATTAACCTCGCCAGAAGCAGGCTCTGACGCAAGCTCAATTCCTGATTACGGTGTTGTGTGTAAAGGGCAATGGAACGGCGAAGAAGTGGTAGGTATTAGCCTTACCTGGAACAAGCGTTACATTACCCTTGCCCCTGTGGCCACTGTACTTGGTCTTGCCTTTAAACTGCAAGATCCAGATGGTTTACTAAGCGACAACAAAGAGCCAGGCATTACCTGTGCACTTATCCCAACTAACACACCAGGTGTTGAGATTGGTCGTCGCCACTTCCCGCTTAACGTACCATTTCAAAATGGCCCGACCCGCGGTAAAGACATATTTGTTCCTCTTGATTACATTATTGGTGGCCCAGAAATGGCTGGCCAGGGCTGGCGCATGCTGGTTGAATGTTTATCGGTAGGTCGTGCAATTACGTTGCCGTCAAACTCTGCCGGTGGCATTAAAACAATCGCAACAGCAACAGGTGCTTATAGCCGTATTCGTCGTCAGTTCCGTTTACCTATTGGTAAAATGGAAGGTGTTGAAGAGTCTTTGGCTAAACTTGCAGGTTATGCTTACAGCTCAGATGCAGCAGTTAGCATGTCGACTGGTGCGGTAGATTTAGGTGAAAAGCCATCTGTTGTATCAGCTATTATTAAATACCACCTTACTGAGCAAATGCGCGAGTCGACCATTCATGCAATGGATGTACTTGGCGGTAAAGGGATTATGCTTGGGCCAAATAACTATTTAGGTCGTGGCTATCAAGGTGCCCCTATTGCTATTACAGTAGAAGGTGCCAACATCTTGACCCGTAATATGATTATTTATGGTCAAGGTGCAATTCGTTGTCATCCATTTGTACTTACAGAGCTTGGTGCCTGTGAAATTGAAGACCGCGAAGAAGCGCTTAACGTATTTGATAAAGCGCTAATGGGCCACATTGGCTTTACTATGTCGAACCTTGTACGTACTAAGTGGCTTGCCCTTACCGGTGCACGTTTTACCAGCGTACCTTACAAAGACGACACAGCAGAGTTTTACCGTATAGCATCACGCTTTAGTGCATCACTTGCCCTAATGTCTGACATTAGCATGGCAGTATTTGGTGGCTCGCTTAAACGTAAAGAACGTATTTCGGCACGTTTAGGTGACTTACTAAGCTACTTATACTTAGTGTCTGCAACGCTTAAACGTTACAACGACGAAGGCCGTAAGCAAGAAGATTTAGCCCTAGTAAAATGGAGCTGTCAGGATCATCTTTACCATTGCCAACGTGCTCTAGCTGATTTGATTAATAACATGCCGTCTGCTCCATTACGTGGCGTATTAAAAGTATTGTTATTCCCGTTTGGTCGCCCGGTTCGTAAACCTACCGACAAGCTTGAACATAAACTAGCACAGATTCTACAAGTACCAAGCGAAACGCGTAACCGTTTAGCAAGTTATGTTTACTTAAAAGATGAGCCACTAAATCTAGTTGGCCGTCAAGAGCAAACACTTAAAGATGTACTCGCTGTAGAGCCGTTATTTGAAAGAGTATGTAAAGAAAAAGGCGTTAAACTGCCATTCTTCCAACTTGATAAAGTAGCGCAAATGGGCCTTGAAGCTGGCATATTAAGCCAAGCAGAAGCTGATAAATTAGCTGCTGTAGAAAAAGCCCGTTTAGATGTAATTAACGTAGATGACTTTGACCCCGCTGATTTATTAGCAGGCAAAGCCGCACGTAAAAGTGAAGACAGCAAAGCAGATGCCGCTTAACCTTTAGGTTAACGCCGTCAACAGTCCGCCTGTTGTGATCATCCAAACCAGCGCGTAATGCGCTGGTTTTTTTTGTGCGATAACTTGTTGCAATAAGCACCAAATAATACCTATTAACACCAATACGCTATTTGTCAGATTGAATAAGATCATATACCCAATAAGTGCGGGCAATAACACAACTAAACTTGGGATAAATTGGCTAGCATAAAAGGCTGTTTGCTTGTTCTGCATTTTAAAAAACACACTGTATTGTTGATGTATATGACTACAATCAAAGTGCAATGAGCTACTAAACAACACCAAATAGGCAAGTGAAACAATACTGAAAATAGTAACTAAATCAGCTCGCTGTTGTAGCAACACCTGCGATACAACAAAGACGCACAGCAATAGAGCCCCTCGCCAAACTAAAGTCCAACTGTTTTGCATAAAAAACATAAGCCAAAAGCCGGTAAGTGAGCTTAGCTCTAATTTAGCCGTAAAATTAAAAGGTGCCATTAAGCTACTTAAGGCAAATAACAACACAAACCCACACTGATAAACCAGTGGACTTACATCAAACGGCACCATTAACCACATTGCGGATAACAAAAATCCATAAACAAGTGCTATTGGTTTGTATAAACATAAAATGCCGAGCGTAAATTGTAATAGTAAAAACACCAAAAAATGCGGCACTTGAAGCCACTGGTTTATGCTTAGATCTATTGCGATAACAAGGCTTGCAATCAACCAGCCATTACTTAACAGCAAAAACTTTATATCTATTAAGACTAGCCAATATCGCTTTACCAACATCTGTTGAAACGCTCGCTGGGGGGAGTTCTTTATTGCAGACTTCATAGCGCTTAACATGACACTTTGTAGCAACAAATACAGCCAAGCCATTTGCGCACCATATTGAGGTGCATCACTACTATCAATAATTTTTCCAAGCCCTAAAAGTAGTAGTAATACTAAACCTAATACTGATGAGCCTAACACCACTAAAAATAACAACCCAAAGCTTTTCAGTTGTAAAAATAATTGCGTAAGCTCGGCCTTGTATGCCCCAAAACGATAATCCATAAAAAAGCGGTATTGGCCAACTGAGTGTTTTAAATTTGCAATCATAAAGGCATACACTCAAAGCCATGTTTTACAAAAGCAGCTGGCTCGTGACAGGTAATAATTATTTGACCTTGTGGCTTATGTACTAAATATTCATCAAGTAAAGTTAATAAATACGCAATACTCGCTTGATCAAGCGCTGCACTGGGTTCATCTAACAGTAAGTAGGGTGCATCGCGCATAAGCGCTAAAATTAACTGACATTTTTTTTGATTACCTGATGATAGAGCGTTAAAACGTGTATTTAGAAATCCATCAAGTATAGCTGTTGGCCAACGACAGCCAAATGTATTTGAGGATAAGTTAATTATTTGCTTTGCTGTTAAGAAGTCAGGTAAAGCAATACAATCTGAGGCTATAGCAACTTGCTTATGTGGTTCGGTTAATGCGCTTCCAGAAAACAAAAGCTTACCACTTTGGTAAGTTTCAAGCCCCGCTAACATCATTAATAGCGTTGTTTTCCCTTGGCCATTAGGTGCTTCGATGCATAATTTAGGTGCTAAAAATTCTCTATTATAATTTTCATACAAAATAGTATGACCAAACTGCTTATGTAATCCTTTAACTTGTATCATTGTTTACTCTATTTTTCAGACCCTTGTAGCAACATATCAAAAAGCACTATTCATTGTGATGTAACACTGTACTTCTACACTCCATGAGCGATATGTTGGGTCAAGTTGCCGTGTTTTGCAATCCGCACCAATGAAAAAGCCGCCTTAATAAAATTAAAGCGGCTTAGTTGACTAAAAATTTATCTGCTTATATTTGCTCTGCTAAGTTTTAACTTTACGTCTAGGCACTAAACGCTGCCAGGCTAAAACAATACCAGTGTAAACCAGTAAACAGCAAAAAAGAGAAGCAATACCAGCAATTGTTTGCCCAATGACACCAAAATATTCACCTGTATGTAAAAACCGCGCGGTGCCCCATGCTTGATCGCCAGGCGACCAATCTGATTTTCTTAAGGTTCTTATCTGATCTCCGGTTTGGGTATCTAAGTACAATGAATATGCTAGCTCCTGTCGATGACCAATACTGGTATCGATATAAAACCTAGCTTCATGCTTTTTACTGCCTAGCTCTATCCAGATTGAATACCAATCAGCTGCACCATTATTATGTGCATGCGCTTTAGCCTGTTGCAGTAACACTTCATAAGGCTGAGTATCGGCCGATAAATCTGTTACTGGCGGATGCCTCTCTCTTACTGGTACATCTTGAGAAAATGCGCCATATAACGCTTTATTGGCCCAATCAAAGTGAAACAATGTTGCTGTTAACGACAAAACCAACAAGATAGGCAAACACCAAAAGCCAAACACAAAATGCCATTGCCGATCTCGTTGTTGAGTATGTTTATATTTTCTTGCTAATAATAAACGGCCTTTCAGTGCCGATCGATTAAATCGTTTCGGGATCCAAAGGTAGGCTCCAGATAGCAATAAAAAGATAAACAATAGATTGGCATAACCGTTGATATTTTTTCCTACAACTTGTGCTGGTCCGTGCAACAATAAATACCGATGCAGGTCAGTAACAACATGGAAAAAGTCTGCTGCAACCCCTTCACCCTCACGTAACACAGAACCAGAGTATGGATGTAATAAATAGCTATGTTTACCTGCCCACGCTGGAATAGCCGCCCCTTCCCTATTTACCCAACGAATGTAAATATGCGGCTCATCTGGGTGCATTTTTTGCAAAATAGCCACTACCTCATCGGTTGATAAAGTGTCTTGTTGGTCAACCTTATCCACCGTAAAGCGCATTTCACTGAGCTCAACGATTTGTCGTTCATAAGTTAAAATAGCCCCTGTAAAAGCCATTGTAAAAATAAATAAGCCCGCAAAAACACCAATAACTAAGTGGGTCCAAAAGACCCACTTTTTAAAAAATTTTAAGAACATAATATTAAAACTATATCTTAAAATTGATATGAGACAGATAAGCGAATATCACGTCCAGCTTCATAAGGCCCGACAACGGTAGGGAAAACTTCACTATAGTCACCTACGCTTGAATGATCGATATAAAGCGAGTCAAATAAATTCGTAATTGCCACATTAAATAACAGTTCATTAGTAACATGCCACTGAGAATAAATATCAACGGTGGTGTGACTTGGCTTATTTGATGTATAAATTGAATCAGTCCAACCTAAATCAACCGCTTGATGTAATGTATCTATATCCAGCGAGTCAACTTTAGTTACACTTAAACCAACCTTTGCATCGGTATTAATCGTATAATCAACGCCAGCGACCCAAGTATTGCCTCGGCTATTACCTAAGCCAGCAAATTCGTAACCATTAATATCAATTGCATCATAGTTTACAGAGTATATGCCATCACGTGGTTCAAGTTCAGTATCAGTAGCAGAAAAGCCCAAGAAGAAATCAAATGCCTGTACTCGATAAGCTAGGTCAAACTCAACCCCTTTGGTATTAAGCGTACCAATATTATTGTATACCGAGTTACCTTCATACCCTTCAAAAATTACATCATCTAAGGCTGAATTATAAATACTGGCTTTAGCTGATAAGTTTTCACTTGAGTAAGAGATTGAAGCTTCAATATTTGTTACCGTCTCAGGAACCAGGCTTTCAGATACAACCGGCGCATCCGAGCCATCATATAAATACCCGTCAAGGGTGAAACCATCACCTATTTGTTTTCCTCTTGCAGCTTCTGCATAGCCTAAGCCGAACGTCCACGCTTCATTTATATCGTAGGCTAAGCCCACATTGAAGCTCACTTCACTGTCATCTAAACTTGATGCACTTTCTGTGATAGGCGTGCCATAGTATTCATCTAATAAAATGTGTTGTTGGAATTTGTAGCTGTCGTAGCGTACCCCGTAGCTTAGTAATAACTGAGGTGTAATATCGCTATAACCTTGAGCATATACACCTAAAACACTGCCTTGCTCAGCATTCTCTTTTGCTCCAGAGGCAGGGCCACTGCTGACTTCATCATCACGATAATCAACACCATAGATCAATTTATGTTCATCAATAATGCTGGTATTTCTAATATCAAAGCCATAGGTATCAATATCGGCAAGCCATGCAAAACGTCCACCTTCAAAAGATGATTCTGTTTTATATGCACTCAGTTCTAAATGTAATAACTGGCTATATGAGAAGGTATAATTTGCAACATAAGTATCGCGTTGGGCTTCACTTGGGTATAACGCTCCGCCTTCTTGTACAGCCCAGTTAGGGCGAGCCGAAAACTCACCCTCTTCATCACGCTGCTCTACACTAAGCGACAGGTAGTGGTTATTAGCAAGCTCTCCGCTGGCTTTAATAAATAACATATCTTGATCTGCTGCAGTGCCATAAATGGAATCTCCATCGCCATCTTCCATGTTATTGCGCTCAACAGTGCTAAAGTAGCCTAAAACACCCCAGGTATCACTTAGCTTGCCATAGGCACTACCACTAAAACGAGTACCATCGTTTGAAAAGTAACTGGCTTTAACACGTCCGCCAAACTGTTCGTCTTCTTGTAATAAATCCTGTGCGTTTTTTGTTTTAAATCGAATTGAGCCACCTATTGCACCTGGACCGCTGGTTGCTTCGCCAGCACCGGCCTGCACATCAATCTGTTGTAATAAGTCAGGGTCAATTGTTACACGGCCAATATGGTGAAATAGTGTTGACGTTTGCTGGGCGTCATCCACTGTAATGTTTAGCAAGGAATCTTCAACACCACGAATGTATATTTTTTGTGCTACCCCAACTGAGCCGCCCACGCTTACAGAAGGAGAGTAGCGGAAGATATCTGCTAAGTCATTAGCTTGATATTGCTCAATTTCTTCGGCCGAAACAGTGAGGTTAGTGGCAGAGCCCACAACCGTAATTTGTTCAACAGACGTTTTTGTTGTTTCGTTTTGTTGTTCAGCAACTGCAGATAAGCTAAATACACCAGCAATAGCGCTGGCTAGGGCTAACTTTTTCAAGGTAAGTATCCTTTTTTGTAAATAAAAAGAATTATCATTACCTTTCATGGCTGTGTATAGCAATTTTACATTTGTTACATTTTACACATAGAAAAATGCGCCTCTGCCAGCCTATTTTTTGGGTACCCATAGTGTCATGCTCAAGCCCCCTGTTGCGTTGTTATTTGCCACCACCTCTGCTGCAATCGCATGTAATTGACGTTGAGCTAAAGCTAGCCCTAAACCAAAGCTATCGCTGTTACACGAACGAGAAGAGTCAACACGAAAGAAGGGTCTAAAAATAGTATTTAAATAGTGCTCAGGAACCCCAGGACCTTGATCGGTAATAGTAATCCGGTATTTATTGCCACTATCGTGACAACTAATATCAACTTGTTTATTTTTTGGGGTATAGCGCAGTGCATTTCTTAATATATTTTCAATGGCTTGGCCAAGCGCCCTATGATTACTATTTTCAATAAGCGCTTGACTGGGTAACTGGGCTATTATTCGCTTATCGGGGTATTCAAAACGCGCATCTTCAATTAATATTTCAAGCAAGTCTACAATATCAAGCGACTCTACTCGTAACTGAGGCGATTCGTTGTCGAGCCAAGATAAAGTTAAGGTATCTTCAACCAGCTTACGAATATGTAACGACTCTTTATGAATGCGCTCTAATTTCGCTTGATTTGCGTGAGAAAATTCGTGCTGTTTGGCTAATAAGTTGTCTGTAGCAATATCTAGGCGTGTCAGTGGTGTACGCAGTTCGTGGGATAAATCGGTTAACAGCACTCTTTGGTGCATAATTTGCTCGCTGATCCGCTCAGCCATTAAATCAAAAGTAGCTGCCAACTGGGTTAATTCATCTTTGCGAGAGCCAAACTGTTTTCTTACCCTCACACTATAGTCTCCCGAACTAAATGCGCGAGTGGCACTGTCCATTTCCCTAATGGGGTGCATAATATGGCGATATAACACAATGGATAAACACACTAAAATCAACATAGGTAAAAAAACCTGTAATGATAGGCGTGTAGCATTCCACAATGAACCAGGGCGCATACGCTCAGGCAGCTGCACTACTAAACTTGCTTCGTTATGAGTAAATGGTAATTGCATCACTGGGGCATGATCAAAATACAGGTGAATTTTCCAATCAATACTACGACCCAAGTTATAACCGGTATATTCATAACGATGGTTTCGATTGCCAGCCAACTCAACTACATCTGCTCGGGCAATCACAGCCCAAATATTCTCTTGTTGTTGTAAGTTACTAACCCACTGTTCAAGCGCTTCAATATCGCCTTGGTGTAAAATATCTTCTGCTTGCTTTTGCCATTTAAGTAATTGCGCACGACTTGAGTCTGAGAGCATGCTCATATCGTTTTCAAAGTGAGTGACCGCAACATTGATTAAATAAAACATGGCCACCACACCGCTGCCAATAATTAAACATAGCTTCCAAAATAAACGGCGGGTCATTTAATGCAATACCCCTTGCCGTGTACCGTTTGCAAACGCGTTCCGTCCCAGCCCGCATTATTAAGCTTTTTTCGTATTCGGCTCATATGCATATCTAGGCTACGATCATATTGACTAAAACGTTTATTCAATACCACTTGATATAAAAAAGGCTTTAGCAATATCTGCCCCTGATTTTTAATCAAAATATGTAATAAACCAAATTCAATAGGCGTAAAGGAAACTACTGCGCCATGTAAGCTCACCTGTTGATGTAAACTATCAACTTCGAGCCCTTCAATATTGGTAACATAAGGTGCTTTACCGTCTTGTTTAAAAGCGCGCCTTAAGACAGAGTCGACTCGCAAAAGCAGCTCTTGGCTGTTAAATGGTTTGGCAAGATAATCATCAGCCCCTGCAGATAACCCCTTAATTCGCTCTTCTTCCGCATGTTTTGCCGAGACAATAATTACCGGGGTGTTATTACAACTGCGCAAGATATTTAACATCGTTAAACCATCTTTTCCCGGTAACATCACATCTAATAAGATCAGGTTAAAGCTTTGAGTTACCGCAAGGTGCAACGCATCATCACCGTCAAAACACGACGTTACAGCATAACCTTGAGCAGTTAGTAACTCACTCATTTGCTCGTTGAGCAAGTTATCATCTTCAACGACTAAAATTTTAAATTCCAGGGTTGTGTGCTGAAAAGCGAAAGAGTTTGGCATATCAAACCAAGTTAGTTATCGAATGCAAAGAAACTAAAACAAATAGAAATACAAATCAATATCAAATACGTTAAATTAACTATTGTTCGTTATCTAATAAATTTAATGATTGTATAAAAAACAAGCGCGATGAATGGCTTAAACACTAACGTTTTAACGCTAAAAAAACTTGAACAGGTAATTTCTAGTGATGATTATTTAAATAAGGATTTTATAAGCTTGCTATTGAGGAAATAACAAGTGGCGGAGTGGACGGGACTCGAACCCGCGACCCCCGGCGTGACAGGCCGGTATTCTAACCAACTGAACT
>NZ_PNCT01000035.1:0-70606 GCF_005887365.1 Pseudoalteromonas sp. S3785
AGCCCACTAGGTTACAAACCTCGCGCCGCGATTTAATCGTCCCTAGATTGAACAAATTTCAATCCGCAAAGATCAACACGCCCTAGTTCAAATATTGTATTCCAGCATGCCGATACGCTTTCAATATCACTTTGGTAATCTTTACGTGACACCAAGCGCCCTTGCTGATTTAGGCTTAATACGTGGTAGCGCGAGCGATAATCAATATACGCTTGAATCAATTGCTGCTTTTGCGCTTTAGTGATACACCCAATCGCAGCAGCGTCTGTGAGTATTCTCACGTTATCAGAAAATTCCGTTAACTGGCTAAACTGAGGGGCGTTTTTAAGCACTAAATATTGAGTTATAAATTCAATGTCGGTCATGGCGCCTACATCTTGTTTTAAATCAAATTGCTCTGCGTTTCCCTTCGCTAAGTGGTTCCGCATTTTTTCGCGCATTTTAAGCACATCTTGCTTAAGTATATCTACATCGCGCGGAGCACATAATATCTCTTTACGAATTTGAGCAAAACGCGCTCTTAGCTCATCTTGACCTAATATTATGCGGGCGCGCACAAGCGCTTGATGCTCCCACGTCCACGCTTGGGTTTGCTGATAATGATTAAAGCTTTCTAAGTTAATAGCCAATAAACCAGAAGCACCTTCAGGGCGCAAGCGCGTATCAAGTTCATACAATATCCCCGAGGCAGTGCGGGTATTAAATAAATGCATTAAGCGCTGCGCAAGTTTTAAATAAAACTGGCGTGAAGTAATCGATTTATCGCCATTGGTACTGCTATTACCGTCGTGATTATGAACAAATACAAGATCTAAATCAGAGTCGTAGCCGACTTCAAAACCGCCTGTTTTGCCGTACGCAATAACCGCAAACCCTTTATGCTCGTCATCTGTATTTGGCGGCATACCAAAACGCTTAACCGTGTTATACCACGCTATATTAACTGCTTGGTCTACCACTGCTTCTGCAAGTGCAGTTAAGTGATCGCTTACTTTCATAACATCAATCACACCGGTTGCATCTGCAGCCGCAATACGTAATTGATGTGTTTGCTTAAACTGCCTAAGCGCTTCCATTTGCAGCTCTAGGTCGTCGTGTTCTATACGTAAAAAGTATTGGCGTATTTCATCTTTATAGGCGCTCAACGGCGTAGGTTTGTAAAGCGCAGCAGGGTCTATTAGCTCATCAAGCAAAATAGGATAACGAGAAATATGCTCCCCTATCCACTTACTGTGGCAGCACAATAATACCAACTGCTTAAGTGCGCCTTGGTTTTCGTACAGTAATTCAAGGTAAGCAGTACGCGATACAATTTTATTTAAAATTCGGCACACCATGGTAAATGTTTCACCGCTGGCATTAAAATCGCTCAGCTGTTTAAGTAATAAAGGCATGAGCTTATCGAGAATATCACGCCCACGATTACCTATATTTACCTTACTTAAACGTTGTTTAAAGTCATGAAGAGGCACTTGCCATTGCTCTTTTATATCGTTTAAAAAGCTTACATCACCATGATCCCACGCACTTATAAACGCACCTTCGCAGGTATCAAGAGGGACCGTTTCCTCCCCTATCACCAATAAAAATTCATCGTGAATTTTAGCCATAACCTGCTCAATGTGCGCCATAGTATGATTAAAGCTTTCAGATTCGAGCAAATAATTTAGCCGCGCTTGATTGAGCTCATCATCTGGCAGGGTTTGCGTTTGTTGATCGTCAAACATTTGTAAATATTGCTCAACCTTACGTAAGTGCAAGTAGTTATGCTTTAACTCATTTGCTTCTTGTTCATCGATCGCTTGGTTTAGAATTAACTGCTCTAGGGCATACAGTAGCGATTGAGTTTGTAAGTTTGCCTCTCGCCCACCGCGCACCATTTGCAAAGCCTGGACAATAAATTCAACCTCACGAATACCACCTGCTCCTAACTTTATATTATTAGTCAGGCGTTTACGTCGCACCTCTTGAGCTATCATTAGCTTCATTTTTCTCAGCGATTCGATCACCGAAAAATCTATATAACGGCGATAAACAAAGGGCTTTAAAAGCTGTATAAATTCATCCCAATACTGATTAGGTGTGCCTATTAAGCGCCCTTTTAACATGGCGTAGCGTTCCCAATCGCGGCCTTGTTCTTGATAGTAATCTTCTATGGCATGAAAGCTCATCACTAAAGGCCCACTTTCGCCAAATGGACGCAAGCGCATATCGACCCTAAATACTTGGCCATCACCGGTTACTTGATTAAGTGCATTAATCAGTTTTTGCGCTACTTTTGTGTAAAACACTTGCGCTTCAACAGGTTTACGCCCACCTTGAGTAGGTACATTGCGCGGATAGGCAAAAATTAAATCTATATCCGATGAGTAATTAAGTTCGTGACCGCCCAATTTACCCATGCCTAAAACCATTAAGGGCAAAGGGTTGCCTTGCTCATCGAGAGGCTCGCCTGCTGTTTTTGCAGTTTGTGCATGCGCCCACCTATTGGCGCTACTAATCAACATATCAGCCAATAGGCTTATGTATTTAATACTGTCACTAATTGGGTTATCGCAGCATAAATCGAGGTAGGCTACTTTTAGCCAGTATTTTTCTCGGTACTGGCGCAAAATTTTATTGCACTGGTTTTCATCTACCTGTAGCAGATCAAGGCCGTCGAATGGCGCGGGAACGTCTCGGCTAAATTGCTCGTCTGGGTTTATTAACCAGTCTTTTAATTGAGGTTGCGACTCTAAACTACGAAAAGCAAAGTCGCTCAGAGCACATAATTTTACAACTTCTTCTTGTATAGGTTGCTGCGGATAGAGCTGTGCAAAGCGGGCTGAGCCAAGTTTCTGTAATTGAATAGGAAGTTGCATTTTATTACTCATCAATCCTCTCTTTTATATATTTACTAACCATACTAGAATAACTAAAACCAAGAAAGGTTATCTCTACTTAGGATCAGCATGTCATATTTATCATTATCTAACACCAGTTTAATTGCGATTGCTATTAGTTTTGCGGTTATATGCATTACGATTTTTAGCCTGAGAATTGTTGCTCAAGTAAAAGCAAAACAAGCACTTAAAGATGAGCTAGCGCAACATGATAACTTTGCCATGGGTATAAGCTTCGCTTCAGAGATTACCGTGGTTATTGCCACCATGGCATTTTTATTTGATGAAATTAGTATGAGCGCAGCACAACATAATCCCTTAAAAGTGATTGTTTTAATTGTTCTGTTATTTACATTTATTAAAGCTGGCCATTTAATTCACAGAAAGTGGATTTTACACAGGTTTAATGAAGAAGAAGCCATACTAAAGCAAAATGTATGCGCTGCAATGGTGGATTCTGGCATGTTACTAGCCAACTGCATTATTACACTGGGGCTTTATACATGGACCCATGCACAAGGGTTTAGCAACTTACTCATTGCTTTTGTGAGCTTTTTTACGCTACAGGGGATGTTTGCACTAGATAGTAAGATACGTGAATACCGCTTTGCTAAAGCAAACCAAGGTGCCTCGCTGCAAAGCAACTTTAATTTAGAAAATACCTCTATAGGCATTAGATATGCAGGAAAATCAATAGGTTTAGCACTCGCTGTTTACGCAGGGCTATCAAGTGCTGCCTTTCAAAATGGAAAAATGGTCGAAAATATATTTACACTGGTAATGCATTGCGGTGTAATGTGGGTGTTATTATATTGTTTAAGTTTTGTAATAAAAGCGATTTCATTGCCCAATATTGATACTGCTTTAGAGGTAGACCATCAAGACAATATAGGCATAGCATGCATTGAGTTTGCTGTTTTTTGTGCTATAGGCTATTTACTTATTAGCATGTTTTCACTTTAACGCCACGCTATTAAATAAGTCGCCAAGCGCCCCGTATTTAGTTAACTGGCACAACACATTTGCATAAAGCAACGGGGCCCTATGTCATTTGAAGTAACTAACTATTTGTTAATTGATATAGACAACGAATTTAGTCGCACATTTGCCGAGTATTATTTTAAGCACGCCACACCCAATACACCCAGCACCTTAATAGTTGCAGGCAGTAACACCCGTAAGCTGGTTAAAATGATGTTTGACGAGCTTATTAAAGATTACTGTTATTGCGATTTAGAAAACGAAATTAGCGTATCTGAGTTGGCCACTTACCTGCATGAGCATCACGATATACAGGGGGTGTTATTTAATAACACCGACTACCTGCTAGCCGACGAAAAGCAACGTTTTATTTATAATTCTCTACATGAAAAACGCTATGTAGTCAGTGCTGATGATAGCGGCTATACATTTGATCGTATTACTGACGAAGGCTTTAAAAATCACTTATCGTGCGACACAGATATTGCTGAAACACCCAAAGATTTAGTCGCACTCGCCAAGACACTCAAATAAATAATTGCGTACAACGCCCTGCTTACTTACCATAGCGATATACACCTTTACGCTATACAATAAGTGATTCCCATGCGAGTACCTCATATTTATCAGGCATCGAGTATTGCCTTAAACACCCCGGTTTCTTTAAACGACGATGCAGCGGGCCATATTGGCCGCGTATTGCGCATGAAAGTCGGCGAACATGTGTCTATTTTTAATGGCGAAAGCGGTGAATACTTCAGTGAAATTATAGAGGTCACTAAAAAGTCAGTTGTTGTTATGCCACTGCGTTTTGATGAGCATAATGTCGAATCTGAGCTTAACATTCATTTAGGCCAATGCGTATCACGCGGCGACAAAATGGACTTTACCATTCAGAAATCTGTTGAGTTAGGTATTAACGAAATCACCCCTATTTTTAGCCAGCGCTGTGGCGTTAAACTCAGTGGCGACCGGTTAGAAAAAAAACACCAACAATGGCAAAAAATTGCAATTTCAGCCGCTGAACAATCGGGACGTAACTATGTGCCAGTTGTTCATCCACCGGTTGATTTAAAGCAATGGCTTGAGCAACATACAGACGAAATTAAGCTCACCTTGCATCCGCGAGCCGAGCACAGTATTAAAACAATAACCGTTCCAAGCGCCGGTGTACGCTTTTTAGTAGGCCCTGAAGGGGGCTTCACTGACGAAGAAATGGCGCAAACTAAACAGCAAGAATTTGTTGATATTCGTTTAGGGCCACGTGTTTTACGAACAGAAACAGCCGCTTTAACGGTCTTAAGTGCATTACAGTTACAATTTGGCGATTTAGCTAATTGAAATAGCTCAATGGCACCCTCATATTAAAACTATTAACACTCTAGTAGTAATTATAATTAGATTAAGGCACAGCGCATGGCGATAAAGTTAGGTATTATTTCTGATCCTATTAGTGGATTTAACATCAAAAAAGACACCGGTTTTGCAATGATGATGCAAGCGCAAGAACGTGGCTATGAAATTTATTACATGGAGATGGATGATTTATCACTTCGCCAAGGTAAGTCGTATGCAACCGCAGCAAAAGCGCAGGTATTTAATAACACGCAAAAGTGGTACGAACTTGAAGAGAAAACCACAATAGCACTTGCCGACCTTGACGTTATTTTAATGCGTAAAGATCCCCCGTTCGATACAGAGTACATTTACGCAACGTATATCTTAGAACGTGCAGAGCAAGAAGGTACGTTAATTATTAATAAACCACAAAGCCTGCGCGATGCTAACGAAAAGCTATTTACAGCGTGGTTTAGCGAGCATACGCCCGATACATTAGTAACACGCAGCCAAGCGCAAATACGCGCATTTTTATCTGACCATAAAGACATTATTTTAAAACCACTTGATGGCATGGGCGGCGCGTCTATTTTTCGTATCAAAGAAGATGATGCAAACATTGGTGTTATTTGTGAAACGCTCACTGAGCACGGTAGCCGCTTTGCTATGGTGCAAAATTACATTCCAGAGATCAAACAAGGCGACAAACGCGTATTGGTTGTTGATGGTGAAGTAATTCCGTATTGTTTAGCGCGTATTCCACAAAATGGTGAAACCCGCGGTAATTTGGCGGCAGGTGGTCGTGGTGAAGCCCGCCCACTTAGCGAGTCAGATCTTAAAATAGCGCAAGCAGTTGCCCCTACACTTAAAGAAAAAGGGCTAGTGTTTGTAGGCTTAGATATTATTGGCGACAAGCTCACCGAAATTAACGTAACTGCACCAACCTGTGTACGTGAAATTGAAGCCGCTTACGATATATCTATTACCGGTATTTTGTTTGATGCCATTGAGCGTAAGCTAGCTAAATAAATACCATTTAAGAGTCCATTAATTTAAGTATTTCATACAATTAATGGACTTTTTATACGCTACGTATATATCTATGCCATACTCAAAGTTCAATAAGTATTCATAAACTAAAAGGGTGAAATCTATGCAATCATTAGAAAATCATTTTTTAATCGCTACGCCGTCGATGCAAGACCCTTTTTTTAAACGTGCCGTTACCTATATTTGTGAGCATAATGAAGATGGGGCTATGGGATTGGTGATCAACCAGCCTATTGATGTAACCGTTGGTGAGCTTTTAGATAAAATAGAAATAGACAACGACAAAACTCAACAAGCTGCGCAAGTCTCTGTGTTTGCAGGTGGTCCGGTTAAAACCGACCGGGGTTTTGTACTTCATTCACCTCAGCCTGGTTATTCTGCAAGCCAAAAGCTCAGCAGTGATATAATGATCACCACATCAAAAGATGTACTTGCCAACCTGACCACCGCCCACGCACCTGAGCAATTTATTATTACGCTTGGTTATTCGGGATGGGAGCAAGGACAACTTGAGCAAGAGCTTTTAGATAACAGTTGGTTGATCATTAAAGCCGATCCGAAGATCATTTTTGATACGCCGGTTGAAAAACGCTGGGAAAAAGCAGTTTCAATGCTGGGCTTTGATGTTAGCCAGCTTTGCAGTGAAGCTGGACACGCTTAAAGAACCATAATGACTAAAAAGAACCTTAAACCTCAAGGCCAACGTACCGTAATGGGTTTCGACTTTGGCACAAAAAGTATTGGTATTGCTATAGGGCAAGAACTCACTGGCAGCGCCTCTAGCCTCAAGGCTGTAAAAGCGCAGGATGGAATACCCAACTGGGAGCATATTGCAGTTCAAGTTAAAGAATGGCAACCCGACTTAATGGTGGTTGGGTTACCGCTTAATATGGATGGCACTTCGCAAGAGGTAACCTTTAAAGCTAAAAAGTTTGCTAACCGCTTGCACAACCATTACGGCATACCGGTGCAAACACAAGACGAGCGACTCACAACTGCCGATGCAAAAGCGCGTTTATTTGAGCACGGTGGCTATAAAAATTTAGGAAAAGGAAATGTCGATAATATGTCGGCCGTGATTATTTTAGAGAGTTTTTTTGAAGCCAGTTATGGTGAATAAGTCATTTTATCCCTAAAAAAAGCGCCTACCGGCGCTTTTTTTATGGATAGAATGCAGTGTTAATTGCTGTTTTTATCATCGAGTCCATCAATGGTGACACCTTGTAAAAACCCTGCACCTTGTTGCTCGTTGTTGCGCAGTTTAATCATTAAGCGTAAATCATTTGGCGAGTCTGCATGATGCAGCGCATCGGCGTAGTTAATACGTTGCTGCTTGTATAGCTCAAATAAAGCTTGGTCAAAGGTTTGCATGCCCATTTCTTTAGATTTAGACATGGCCTCTTTAATGCCGCCAATATCGCCACTTTTTATTAGCTCAGCCACCATGGGGGAATTTAGTAAAATTTCTATCGCGGCAACACGCCCTTCCCCATCAGACGTTGGAATAAGCTGCTGCGCCACAATAGCGCGTAAGTTAAGCGCTAAATCGTACTTAAGCTTGTCGTGCTTTTCTTTGGGGACTAAGTGCATAATACGGTCAATGGCTTGGTTTGCGTTATTAGCATGTAGTGTAGCCACACATAAGTGGCCGGTTTCAGCAAAGCTCAGTGCGTATTCCATGGTTTCTTGCGAGCGTATTTCACCAATTAATATTACATCTGGAGCCTGACGTAGTGAGCTTTTAAGTGCCGATTCAAAGCTGTCGGTATCAAGCCCTACTTCGCGCTGAGTAATAATACTTTTACGGTGCTCGTGTACAAACTCAATCGGATCTTCAATGGTGAGTATATGACCACGCTGGTTGCGGTTTCTGTAACCGATTAAGGCAGCCAGTGAGGTTGATTTACCCGTACCAGTACCACCCACAAACAGCACTAACCCACGCTTTGACATAATTACATCGGTAAGTGTAGAGGGCAACCCTAAATCACTTACATCTGGTATTTGCGTTACAATGCGGCGAATAACCATGCCTGCTCTATCGCGTTGCCAAAAAGCCGATATACGAAAACGCCCTTCGTCTGTGGCTATTGCAAAATTACACTCTTTAGTTGAGTGAAACTCATTTTTTTGTTTATCACTCATTGCTGACTCTACTAGCGCAAGCGATTGCTCATCACTCAACTTATCGTCGCTAAGAGCGATAAGCTCACCATTAATTTTTGCGCTAACAGGTAACTGACTAGATACAAAAAGATCAGAGCCTTTTTTCTCGATCATAATTTGTAAAAAGTGATTTAAAGATAAATTCATAGTAAGTCCTTAGCCACCAAACTGTGTTTTGTCTTGGGCTTTTTCTTTCGCGGCTGCAGTAGTCACAATACCGTGATTAACTAAATTATTTAAACATTGATCCATGGTTTGCATGCCATGCGATGCACCCGTTTGGATAGACGAATACATTTGTGCAATTTTATCTTCACGAATTAGGTTACGAATCGCCGGCACACCAATCATAATTTCGTGAGCAGCCACTCGCCCACCGCCAATTTTTTTAAGTAGTGTTTGCGAAATAACGGCGCGCAGCGACTCAGAAAGCATTGAACGCACCATGTCTTTTTCTTCACCTGGGAATACATCAATAATACGGTCAATGGTTTTTGGTGCCGAGGTGGTATGTAGCGTACCAAATACTAAGTGACCGGTTTCTGCGGCGGTCATCGCAAGGCGAATAGTCTCTAAATCACGTAGCTCACCGACGAGGATTACATCCGGGTCTTCACGCAGCGCGCTGCGCAATGCATTAGAAAAGCTGTGCGTATCACGGTGCACTTCACGTTGGTTTATAAGGCTAAGTTTATTATCGTGTACAAATTCGATAGGATCTTCAATGGTGAGGATATGGTGATGTTTTGTTTGATTTATATAATCGACCATAGCCGCAAGGGTTGTTGATTTACCTGAACCCGTTGGGCCGGTAACCAATACTAAACCACGAGGGTTATCTGATATTGTTTTAAAAATATCTGGCGCACCTAAATCCTCAAGCGTCAGTACATCGCTAGGGATGGTACGAAACACCGCTGCAGGGCCGCGGTTTGAGTTAAATGCGTTAACACGAAAACGCGCAAGGTTAGGCACTTCAAACGAAAAATCCACTTCTAGGTTTTGTTCGTAGTCCTTGCGCTGATTATCGTTCATAATGTCGTAAACAAGACTGTTTACGTCTTTGTCTGCAAGTGCAGGTATATTAATGCGGCGAACATCACCATCTACGCGTATCATAGGTGAAACACCTGACGATAAGTGTAAATCAGATGCTTTGTGTTGCACACTAAACGCTAATAATTCGGTAATATCCATTTATGACTCCACAACTAACTGATAAATATATGGTTACAATAGCAGAACGACTCACATCCGCCTACGCTAGAATTGCCAGCGCGGCCAAAAATGCTAAACGTAGTAGTAATGAAATTACCCTACTAGCAGTATCAAAAACAAAACCATGCGACGATATTATTGCTGCTTACGAGCACGGCCAACGCCAATTTGGCGAGTCTTATGTTCAAGAGGCTGTAGATAAAATAGCTCAACTACACACATTTAGCGACATCATTTGGCATTTCATTGGCCCAATTCAATCAAATAAAAGCGCCCTTGTTGCCGCTAATTTTGACTGGGTACAAAGCGTAGATAGAATAAAAATAGCTAAGCGATTAAACACCCAACGCCCCACTGATAAAGCCCCTTTAAACGTGCTTATTCAGGTAAATATAAGCGCAGAGGAGGCAAAGTCGGGCTGTAGCATTGAGCAAATACCCGAGCTGGCTGAGTTTATTGACCAATGTGAACAGCTTACTTTACGCGGTTTAATGGCTATTCCAGCTAAAAGCGACGATCCGAGTGAACAAAGTCAATCTTTTGAGCAATTACACGCTTGCTTTGATAAACTAAAGGCCCAATATCCTCATATAGATACGTTGTCGATGGGGATGAGTAATGATGTTGAAGCCGCCATAAGCGCAGGCTCAACCATGGTGAGGATCGGCACAGATATTTTTGGAACGCGAACTTAAAAGGTGATAACAGACATATGTCAGATAAAACAATCGCATTTATAGGCACAGGTAACATGAGCTACGCCATTATTGGTGGCATGGTAAAAAACGGTTTTAATGCAAACAACATCATTGCGACAAACCGCAACCAAGAAAAGCTTGCCAAGGTAGCAGACGATTTCAAGGTGAAAACCACCAGCGACAATAACGAAGCCTTACGCGATGCTGATGTCATTGTATTGTCTGTTAAACCACAAATGATGGGCGATTTATGTAAATCGTTTCAAGATTCGGGTATCGACTTTAGTGATAAACTGTTTATTTCGGTAGCGGCGGGTTTAACCGTTAAGCGCCTGCGCGAAATGCTAGGCCAAAACGTTAAAATGGTACGTTGTATGCCAAACACCCCATCGTTACTTGGGCGTGGTGTATCGGGTTTATTTGGCGCAGATGAAACAGCCGAAGAGCACGACTTTGTACAAAAAGTGTTTGAGTGTACTGGTATTGTTGTGTGGGTTGAGCAAGAGTCACAAATCAACGATATAATAGCCGTAACAGGCTCATCGCCCGCTTACTTTTTCTTATTTATGGAAGCAATTGAAGAAAAAGCGAAAGCACTTGGTTTTAACGATGAAGATGCACGCCGCTTAGTGCAGCAAACGGCGCTGGGCGCAGCCGAAATGGCATTGAGCCAACCAGAGATAAGCATTTCGCAATTACGCGCTAATGTAACCTCTAAAGGCGGCACCACCCATGCTGCGGTTGAGCATTTAAAAAGCGAACGCCTAGTGCAAACAGTGAGCGATGCAATGGATGCATGTATAGCGCGTGCGATGCAAATGGAAAAAGAACTTTAAAACTACTTTTTATTGAAGGTTACACTATGAATGCCATGCAATTTTTGATCAGTACCCTGTTTGATTTGTTTTTAATGGTGGTGCTACTGCGTTTTTGGCTACAGTGGGCAAAAGCCGACTTTTACAACCCAATGAGCCAATTTGTGGTTAAAGCAACCTCGTTTGCGGTCAACCCTTTGCGTAAAATAATACCTGGCCTAGGCGGGCTCGATTTAGCCTCTCTATTGCTGGCATTTATAGTGGCTGTAGCCAAAATTAGTACTTTAATGCTGGTTATATATGGCGCATGGGCTGCACAACCTGTGTTTATACAAGCGCTTATTACCGTATTAAAAGAAGGCTTAAACTTAGTATTTTGGGTATTGATTATTCGCGCTATTTTAAGCTGGGTAAGTCAAGGTTATAACCCTATAGAAGCGGTTTTCCATCAGCTTACTGAGCCAATGCTCAAGCCACTTCGTAAAATTATTCCACCAATGGGTGGCTTAGACTTATCAGTGCTTGTACTAATTATTGGTATTCAGTTTTTACAAATGTTGCTGATGGACTTGTTAGCCTAAATTTTTTGTTATAAGCAAAAGAGGCCCATTGGCCTCTTTTTTATATAGGACACCACAATGAACCGTTTAATTAAGTTTTGCTTTATTAGTTTTTTAGCCTTTGCTTTTAATGCCCACAGTGAAGAGATGCAAGGTGCACAATACAAAGAGCTAGGGCCTTGGCAAGTGCATTATATTGCTTTTCCATCTACTTTTATTCAGCCACAAATAGCAAAAACCTATGGCCTTGAACGTAGTGGTTATAAAGGGGTTGTTAATATTTCAGTACTAAAAAATAACAGCGATAAAACCGCGCAAACTGTAAAGCTAAGCGGCACAGCAAAAAACCTACTTGGCAATAAACAAACCCTTACTTTTAAAGAAGTAAAAGAAGGTGACTCAATTTATTACCTTGCCCAGGTAAATTACACCAACGAAGAAATTTTACGTTTTGAAATTGAAATACAACAAAGTAGTCAATTTCAAAAATTACAATTTCAGCAAAAATTTTATGTAGATTAATATCATGACCAAAACATTAGTGCTTGCCACAGGCAACCCAGGTAAAGTAAATGAGCTGGCAAACATGCTCAGCCCGCTTAACATAAACGTCGTTCCTCAAAGCGATTTTAACGTAGGCGAAGTGGCCGAAACCGGCACCACCTTTGTAGAGAACGCGATAATTAAAGCCCGCCATGCAGCTAAAATTACCGGTATGCCAGCCATTGCAGATGACTCGGGCTTAGAGGTAGATGGCTTAAATGGCGCACCTGGGGTGTACTCAGCGCGTTTTGCCGGTGAAAACGCCAGCGATCAAGATAACATAGACAAACTGCTTAATGATTTAGGTAGCAACCCTAATCGTAAAGCGCGTTTTTGGTGTGTATTAGTATTAATGCGCCACGCCGATGACCCTACCCCGCTTATTTGTAGTGCAAGTTGGGAGGGCGAAATTACACAAACCCAAAATGGCGAAGGCGGGTTTGGTTACGATCCGGTATTTTTTATTGCTGAGCAAAACTGTACCAGCGCCGAGCTCACCAAAGCGCAAAAAAATGCAGTGAGCCACCGCGGCCAAGCACTTAAAAAGTTACTATTAGAGCTTAAAAACAAAGGCGGCCTGTGAACCTTCCACCACTGAGCTTATATGTACACGTACCTTGGTGCGTGCAAAAATGCCCCTATTGCGATTTTAATAGCCATGGGCAAAAAGGCGACATTCCTGAAGCTGAATATGTTCAGCATTTAATTGACGACTTAAAAGCCGATTTGCACTTGGTGCAAGGGCGTAAAATTCATAGTATTTTTATTGGCGGCGGTACACCAAGCTTATTAACGGGTGATGCTTATACCCGCTTATTAAGCGAAGTTGATAGCCTAATTGGCCTAAGCGACAACTGCGAAATAACCCTTGAGGCGAACCCAGGTACAGTAGAAACGAATCGCTTTAAAGAATACGTTAAAGCGGGTATTAACCGGATTTCTATTGGCGTGCAAAGCATGCAAAACGACAAGTTAAAAGCACTTGGCCGTATTCATGGTGCCGACGAAGCGCACTACGCTGCAGAGCAAGCTAAGCAAGCCGGATTAAATAGCTTTAATCTTGATTTAATGCATGGCTTACCGGGGCAAAGCCTTGACGATGCACTAAGCGATTTAAAAAAGATTATTGCTTTAAATCCGCCACATATATCTTGGTATCAGCTTACTATTGAGCCAAATACTCAATTTGCTTCAAAACCGCCTACTCTACCGCAAGATGAAACCTTATGGGATATTCAAGAGCAAGGCCAAGCACTCCTTGCTCAAGCAGGTTATATTCAATACGAAATATCCGGTTATGCAAAGCCTGGCTTTCAATGCCAACATAACTTGAATTATTGGCGTTTTGGCGATTATCTCGGTATTGGCTGTGGCGCTCATGGTAAGGTGACTGATGCAAAAACCGGTGTAATCACTCGCACCGAAAAGGTTAAACACCCACGTGGCTATATGGATATGTTAAAACCATATATGTACAAAAATTGGCAAGTAGAACAAGACGATTTAGCCTTTGAATTTTTTATGAATCGTTTTCGCTTAGTAGAGCCTTGCCCAGTTGAAGATTTCAGTGCGCTGACTAGTCAGCCGCTACAAAGCCAGCAAGCGGCTTTAACTAAAGCAATAAATGCAGGCTTGTTAATACAAGAAAACGGCCACTGGCAAGTAAGCCTTAAAGGCCATCGTTTTTTAAATGACCTGCTAGAATTGTTTGTGTAGTGGTTTTTGACCACGCGCGATAAACATAAAATACAAGCAAATAAATATAATACACCCTAATGGGTTTCTAACAACAAAGGGAAAACAATGCGTAAACTTACCTTTATTGCAGCTGCCGTGAGCGTTGCTATTTTAGCCGGCTGCCAACATGCACCACAACAAACAACGCCAGCACCTGCAGTGCAAGCGCAACCTGTGCAAAGCGAAATAGACAAAGCGAATGCGTTTTTTGAAGATACCTTTAACCGCGATGTAATGAGCAGCCCGGTTTACCAAACTTACATGGGTATCAAAAAAGACTACGATAAATGGGATGACGGCAGCGAAGAGCGCAAACTAAAAGACTTAGCACAAGCAAAAGCCGATTTAGTTGAACTAAAAGCCATTAATCGCGACCTGCTTGATGATGCCACTAAAGTAAGTTACGACTTAAAAAAACAAGACCTAGAGAGCTCAATTGCAGACTTTAAATGGCGATACCATAACTACCCAGTTAACCAAATGTTTGGTACGCACTCTATGGTGCCTGCGTTTTTAATTAACCAGCACTCAATTAGTAATGTTAAAGAAGCTAAAGATTACATTGCACGTTTAAACGGCGTACCTGCAGTATTTGATCAGCTTATTACTGATTTAGAAACCCGTGCTGATAAAGGTATTATCGCGCCTAAATTTGTGTTCCCACATGTGATAGATTCGAGCAAAAACATCATTCATGGCGCGCCGTTTGAAAAAGGCGAAGACTCTACACTTTTAGCCGACTTTAAACGTAAAGTAAGCGCGCTTGAAATTAGCCAAAATGAAAAAGATGCCTTAATCAATGATGCAACTGATGCATTAAAATCAGCCGTTAAGCCTTCTTACTCTAAGTTAATTAATTACTTAGCACAGCTAGAAAAACGCGCTGATAACCGCGATGGCGCATGGAAACTGCCTGACGGTGAAACGTTTTACAATAACGCACTTAAGCGCACCACCACCACTGACTTAACCGCTAAAGAAATTCATGCCATTGGCCTTGCTGAAGTAAAACGTATTCATGATGAAATGCGTGAAATTAAAGACAAAGTAGGCTTTAAAGGTGATTTAAAAGCGTTTATGCAGTTTATGAAAACGGATAAACAATTTTATTACGCCAATGACGAGCAAGGTAAACAACGTTATTTAGATGAAGCCACGGGCCTAATCAACACCATGAAAACTCGCCTAGATGAGTTATTTATTGTTAAGCCAAAGGCTGACCTTAAAGTTAAAGCCGTTGAAGCATTCCGCGAAAAAGCAGCGGGTAAAGCATTTTACCAACAACCTGCGCCAGATGGCTCACGCCCTGGTATTTACTACGCAAACCTTTACGACATGGAAGCAATGCCAACGTACCAAATGGAAGCATTAGCGTACCATGAGGGGATTCCGGGTCACCATATGCAAATTGCTATTTCACAAGAGCTTGAAGGTGTACCTAAGTTCCGTAAGTTTGGTGGCTACACAGCATATATTGAAGGTTGGGGTTTATACTCAGAGTACATTCCTAAAGAAATGGGCCTATACTCAGACCCTTACTCAGACTTTGGTCGCCTTTCGATGGAATTATGGCGTGCGTGTCGTTTAGTTGTTGATACCGGTATCCATGCAATGAAGTGGACTCGCCAAGAAGGTATTGATTACTACGTAAATAATACGCCTAACGCCACATCTGACGGTGTTAAAATGGTTGAGCGTCACATTGTAATGCCATCGCAAGCAACGGCTTACAAAGTGGGTATGCTTAAGATTTTAGAGCTGCGTGAAGATGCTAAAAAGCAACTAGGCGATAAGTTCGATATTCGTCAGTTCCACGACGTTATACTTAAAAATGGCCCTGTACCACTTAACGTACTAGAGAACTTTGTAAACGAGTGGGTAGCAAGTAAAAAAGCTTAATACTTGGTTATAAATAGAAAAAGGTCGCTGATGCGGCCTTTTTTGTTTTATAGTAATAAAAACGCTCAAAGGTAGAGTTAAGAATGGACTTAAGCATACAGTTACTTAATGCGCGCATTGCCAAGCATCAGCTAGACGAGCTTGATAACGACTTTAAACAGTTAACCCCTGCGCAACAAACATTGCAGCTAAACCACCTTTACGAAAGTGCTTTGCGAATGAGTATTAAATACGATTTTATGCAAAATGTGACAATACGTATTTTAACAACCAACACCTTACCAGCACCTTTTATAAACCAATTAACAACGACTGATGCATTAACGTTTTTTACACCGGCATTAAAAGAAAATAACGGCTTTTTAGCACAAGACAGCCGAGGAAATAATGTGCTGCACAGTGTATTTAAACACGCCCATGCTCAAAAGCTGCCTTTTAACTACGTACGCTCATTAATGTTATTCGAATCTAACGATGGGCTAGCAAAAGCCTTAGCACAAACCAATGCGAGCGGCCTTACTCCTGTTGCCTGTTATATTGCTTATGCTGATAAACCTAGCACGCCAGTAAAGCATGAGTTTTCAGCATTATTAGCGCTTATGGAAATAGAACAGAAACAAACCCCAACCGCTAAACAACAATTAGTAAATGTTTTAAAAGGCGTAAACATTAACGAAACCGGTATTTTACTTAGTGCAGCTTACCTACAACGTTCAACAGCACACATTGCCCACCTAGTGAGAGCGATTTAGTCACTTAAATAATACTCTACACTGGTGACCACCCTCACCTTTTTAATGTGAGGGGTATTAGAGTCGCGATTGCTAATACTAAATTGCCCTTGGCGCGCGGATTTTATTTTGCCAAGTGTTGAGTTCGAATCCTTAGCAAATTTGTTAGCGACTTCTCGGGCTTTTTCTGTAGCCTCTTGCACCATTGCAGGCTTGATATCGTTAAGGCCGGTAAATAAATATTCGACCCTGGTTTCGTAACTATCCTGTACTATTGCGATACCTTGCTTCGCCAGTTGGCTTACTTTGCCTAATGCATTTTGGACTTTGTCGGGCGCGTTAGAATAAACAATAATGTTAGCGCGGGCTAAATAACGAAATTTTTGATTATCGTTACCATATTCACGGGCCTGTTTATCAATAATTGACTGGCTGCCGGTACTTATTTCGTCATCATCAAAGCCATGTAACTTTAAAAAAGCAATCACTGTACTATTTTTTTGCTCAACTCGACTAACCAATTTTTCTAAGTTGTTGTCTGCATCAGTGTATTGCAAAGGCCAAATAACCGTATCGGCATTAACCTCACGCTCAGCTAACCCTTTTACCTGTACACTTCGGTCCATACTTTTTACATCAACGGCAGCACTTTTAATAATAAAGCCAAATAAAACTAAGCCTATACTTAAACAAATAGCAGCAAAAACAGTGTAAACATGGGGTGTTTTATTCACAAAAATCTCCTTGATTGATATCAATAATAAGCATTTACGCGCTCGAAATAACACAGCAAACAGGGTACATTGTGAGTATAAATAACGCAAAACATTATCAGCCAAGGATATAGCATGAGCCTAAAGCGTATTAGCCAATTTTTTAATCCGGCCTCGGTAGCTGTTATTGGCGCCTCGAATACCTCTACTCGCGCGGGGTTTGTGGTTATGCGCAATTTATTACAAGGCGGATTTAAAGGGCCAATTATGCCCGTCACCCCAACCCATAGTGCGGTACACGGAGTGCTTGCTTATCCTGATATTGCAGCGCTGCCTAAGGTGCCCGACTTAGCCGTTATTTGTACTAATAAAAATACCTTACTAAGCATTATTGAGCAGTTAGGTCAGCTAGGCTGTAAAAGTGCGATTGTGATTGCCGATGGACTTTCATTGAGCCAAAAAACGGCCTTGAAACATGCAGCTAATCACCATAACGTTACCTTGCTTGGACCTAACTGTTTAGGGCTACTTATCCCGCATATTGGTCTCAATGCCAGCTTTTCACACACCGTAGCAGCACCGGGAAAACTGGCATTTATATCGCAATCTGCAGCGGTGTGCTCCACTATTTTAGATTGGGCTAAAAATAAAGAAATTGGCTTTTCGTATTTTGTATCTGTGGGTGATTGCCTAGATATTGATTTTGACGAGCTACTCGACTTTTTAGGCCGTGATGCAAAAACCAAAGCGATTCTGCTCTACATAGATAATATAGAGGATATCCGCGGGTTTATCTCAGCAGCACGCGCGGCTGCATTTAGCAAACCCGTCATAGCCATTAAAACGGGTAAAACTGGCGCAGGCGCACTGGCCGCCGAAATCCATACCGGTGGCAAACAAAGTTCAGATGCAGTGTACGATGCGCTTTTTCAACGTGCTGGTATGCTTCGGGTGAGTGATTTGCGCGAACTTTTTGCAGCCACTCAAACACTCGCCATTCACCCAAAACTGTTAAAAGTTGAGCAGTTAACCATTTTAACTAACGGCGGCGGACCGGGTGTCATGGCGGTTGATGAGCTGATTTTAAATTCCGGTAAGCTTGCCCAGCTAAGCGAGCAAACCCGAGCGGCACTAAATAAAGTGATCCCCCAGTCGGATACTACATCTAACCCTGTTGATATTTTTGGCGACTCTGCACCAGCCCGTTACAGGCAAGCATTGGAGATTTTACTACGCGCCGAAGAAGTTAAAAACTTACTTATTATTCATACTCCCTCAGCTCTTGCACCGAGTGAAGACTACGCCGATATGATAGTGCAAACCTTACAAAAAATACCAAAGATGGCGCGCCCTTATGTCATGACCAACTTTATGGGGGAAGATGCAGCTTATGCCGCTAGGCGTGTTTGCTCTAACCATACTATTCCAACCTATCGCACGCCTGAGGGTGCCGTTGGCGCATTTATGCATTTGGTCAGCTATCGTCGTAACCAAAAGCATTTAACACAAACTCCGGAATCAAACACTGACGATGCCAAAATAAATAAAACTGCGGCCACTTCACTCATTAATGAATTTTTAGAAGAAGATCAAAGCTACTTGCCCACGCATCAAGCAAGCCAAATCCTTAGTCATTATGGTGTTGAGTGTATTAAAACAGAAGTGGCCTACACGCCCACAGAAGCGCGTGAGCAAGCAATTGAATTAGGCTTTCCCGTAGCATTAAAGTTGATTAGCCCAAGTATTGCCTCTAAATCAGAAGTCGGTGGTGTGGTACTCAATCTCAACGATGCAAACGAAGTTGAACAAACTGCCTTTGCCATGCTGATACGCATTAAAAATACCTACCCAGATGCGGTTATTGAAGGGTTTTCACTACAAAAAATGGCGCCCCGTGCTGGTGCTAATGAGCTGCGAATCGCCATTAAAACCGAGCCTAATTTTGGCCCCGTTATACTACTTGGCGAAGCAGGTAATGGGTTAGAGTATGCCCAAGCAGCCGTTGCTTTGCCGCCGCTTAATATGAACTTAGCTAAATACCTCATTGCAGCAGCAAACGATAAAGGCGTATTAAAAGATCGTATCCTGCCAGAAAAAGTCGATAAATACCGCCTGTGCGCCCTGCTCACACGTATATCTCAACTTGTTGTCGATCAACCTGACATAAGTGCCATGGAGCTAAATCCTATTTTAGCCAGTAACGGCCAATTTTTAGTGCTTGATGCCACCATTACTGTTAACCGTTATCAGACACGTGGCGATCGTAAACGTTTATGTATACGCCCTTACCCTATTGACCTTGTAGAAGAAGTAACCCTTAAAAATAATACACGTGCTACATTAAGGCCTATTCGTCCAGAAGATGAAAAAGCCCACCAAGAGTTTGATCAATCCCTTAATAAAGAAGATCGCTACAAACGCTTTTTTGGCGAACTCCCCCAGTTTAATCACGATCAACTCGCAAAAATGACACAAATAGATTACGACCGAGAAATGGCCTTTATTGTTTGTCAACGCTTTGAAGGTAAAAGCCGCACACTCGGTGTAGCGCGGGTTATTATGGACCCTGATAATTTACATGCGGAGTTTGCCACAGTGGTTCGCTCTGACTACCAAGGTTTAGGTCTTGGCAGGTTACTGATGAGTGCTGCAATAAATCACTGTAAGCGCCAAGGCGTAGAAGTCATTGAAGGCATAACACTACCAGAGAACACCGGCATGATAGAACTAGCCCGTAAGTTAGGCTTTACTATCAGTCGTGATTTTGAAGAAGGCAGTATTAATATGCTGTTAAAGCTAAAAAAATGAAAAACACAGCACGGAAAACTTTAGCGCAGGTATTTGAAGGAACCGGTGATTACCGAACAGCAGGGCATATACTCGATACTGCGCTAATTGCTTTAATTATGCTTAACGTTGTTGCCATAGTGCTGGAATCAGTACCAAGTATAAATAAGCTTTATTACCCGCAATTTTTACTATTAGAAGTAATTTCAGTGGCTATTTTTAGCCTTGAATACCTCGCAAGACTTTGGGCCTGTGTCGATAAAAGCAAATACGCAGCTATAAAAGGTTCAAACGTAAAACGTCGGCTGCATTATTTTTTATCACCCTTAGCTCTTATTGATTTAATAGCCATTTTACCGAGTCTATTAATGTTCATGTTTCCTCTCGATTTACGTTTTTTACGGGTATTAAGGCTGCTAAGAGTATTTAAACTTACTCGCTACTCTCGTGCAATGCAGTTGCTATTACAAGCATTTAAAGATGAAGGCAGCTCATTACTGGCCGCATTTTTTATAATGTCGGTGGTGCTTATACTCGCCTCGTGTGGCATTTATTTATTAGAGCACGATATACAACCCGATAAATTTGGCTCTATCCCTGCGGCTATGTGGTGGGCTATGGCCACGCTTACCACGGTAGGTTACGGTGATGTTGTGCCCATTACTCCTGTAGGTAAGCTATTTGGTGGGGTGATCACCTTAGTGAGCATGGGAATGGTGGCAATCCCTACAGGTTTGCTTGCTTCAAGTTTTTCAGAGCAAATACGTAAACGTCGTCAGTTTTTTGAAGACGCCGTACATGAACAAATCCATGACGGCAGCCTAGATGACTCACAGCGCATGCACTTAGAAGAACTTCGCTATAAACTGGGTTTGAGTAAACTTGAGGCCAATAAAGCAATTAAAACTCAGCTTAATCAGCGTAACAGCCATTTATTTTGCCGTCACTGTGGTAAACGCCAATAAGCTTATTTTTACTAATTAAATATGTTACTCCAATCTTGTTTTATCAGTGCGGGAACAGCTTCTTTAGGTACTGGCTTACTAAATAAATAGCCCTGAAAATGCCTACAGCCTAACTGATTTAAAAACTGTAGCTGTTGTGTATTTTCAATGCCTTCAGCCACACACTCTTTACCTAGGCTATGCGCTAAGGTGAGCGTTGATTGAATAATCGCTTCATCATCAGAGTCCACACCAATATCTTGCACAAAGCTTCTATCTATTTTCAATACATCAATAGGAAAACGTTTTAAATACGTGAGTGAGGCATAGCCTGTACCAAAGTCATCCATGTAGAGTTTACAGCCAAGTTTTTTCAGCATTTCCATACTATGTAGTGCTCGTTTTGAGTCGCGCATTAAAATAGACTCAGTGATTTCAAACACTATCGCGTCTGAAGGTACATCAGCCTTTGTAAGTGCCTTATGGATTTCAGTTACCAGCTCTTCGTATTCAAAATCAAGCGCAGAGAGGTTAATCGACAAGTACAATTGTGGCGATATTTCTCGCCATTGTTTAAGCGCTTGTAACGCACGGGTAAAGGTCTGCAGCATTATTTTTGTTATTAAGCCAATGCTCTCAGCCGCTAAAGAAAATTCTTGCGTTGGCACTAACGTGTTTTCAGGCCAGCGTAATAACACTTCAAAGCCTTCGGTTTGCTGAGTGCGCGCATTCACTATGGGCTGATAATAATTACAAAACTGTTCTTCTTGGTATGCTTTAGTGAGCAACGACTCTAAATGCAGCGCTTTTTGTACATGCTGGTTCATCTCCTGCTTGTAAAACTTATAACTGCTTTCAAGGGACTCTTTTGCATGATACAGCGCGATACTCGCAGCTTTTAAAAGCGCAGCGTGATCGAGAGCGTCATCAGGTGCTATTGCAACACCTATGCTTAAATTAACGTTTACCACCTGGCCATTAAATTCCATATTTTGGCTGACAGAGTCTATCAATTTAGAGCAAATAAGTAGCACTTCTTCAATTTGTTGCACATCTTCCACCAGAACAACAAATTCATCGCCGCCAAAGCGGGCCACACTGGCTGATGGGCGTAATGCGCGTTTAATGCGCTTAGCCACTTGCTTTATTAGCTCATCCGCCGCTTCACGTCCAAATGAATCATTAAAGTATTTAAACCGCTTAATATTTACATGCAGCATAGCGACTTTGCATTGATGATTTTGTGCTTGCTCAATAGCATGCTCAACCCTGTCGTTAAACAGCATGCGATTAGGTAAACCGGTTAAGGAATCGTAATTAGCTAAAATATGTAGCTCATTTTCGGCTAATTTTTGTGCATGAATATCGGTTAAAATAATAACGTAACTGCTTAAGCGCTGCTCTGTGTCGGCAACCGCGCTAATTTTAACCAATACGTGGCGCTGCTCGCCATCGGCAAGTGTAACTAAATCTTCACACGAGAAATGCTCGCCAACGCTGAGCTTTTGCATAATACGTAAATAATCAAACTGACTACTACGTGAAATACCTAAATTTAAGGCGCGGCTAGAGCGTGGCTCACTCGGAAAGTTAAAGGCCGTTTGCAACGATTTGTTAGAGGCGCGAACCGTAAAGTTTTTATCAAGAATAAACACCCAATCACGGGTTTGCTCAAACGCAGCGGTAAATAAGCGGGCATGCTCTTCAAACACCATTTCGCGGGTCATATTGGTGTAAGTACCCGCTACTTTTTTAGGAGTCTGACCGCTCCATTCCACCACTTTGCCAAAGTCTTTATACCAACGCCAATAGCCTTTAGCGTGGCGTAAACGATAAGTGCAATTAAAGTAGCCTTTATCGGTTGATAGAAACTCTAACCATTCTAATCTGAAAAGCGCTTTATCTTGCGGGTGAATTTTAGCTAGGTAATCATCTAGGCTCACGCTTTCTTGATCATATCCCAGTTCATTACATAAGCGCGGCTGGTAAATACTACTGGATGTTGACTGCCAATCCCACATGCCCGACTCACTGCCCTCTAAGGCTAGTTTTAATCGCGCTTCACTTTCTTTACTTTCTTTATTAGCGGCCAGTAATATGCGCTGAATTTTGTTGCGGCGCATTACCCAAAAAGCAATAAATGCTATAAACCAAATAGCATAAAGCACTATAAAATACGGTGCTCGCCACAGTGGATACTTAACACGAATTTTTAATACTGCAGGCGGAGTATACTCGCCTGTAAGCGGGTCTTTAGCCCATACCTTTAGTTGGTAATTACCTGGGTTTAATTTTGGAAATAACACCCGATTATTATTCCGCGTGTACGTTTTTTGCCCATCATCAAGCTGATACTCATAAATTATGCGCTCTTGATAGCTAAACGCCATTGCTGAAAACGCCACTTCTAAACCGATATCATCATGATTGAGTACTATTTCATTGAGTGGCTGTTTTAAATCGATAGATAAATCACGCGACATTAAATCAACCCGAGTGATATTTACGTGGTCAATTAATGAATGGTAATTTTGATTTTCCATTGGATGAAAATAAGTAATGCCCTTTAAGCTACCATAGGCAATTCGGCCATCTTTTAAGTGCGCCATAGCACTGCTGTTAAACTCAGCTGAAAGCAGTCCTTCTGATGTAGAAAACTGCTGAAAATGAAGTGTTTCTGGGTTTAGTCGCCATATACCTTTATGACTACTCATCCAAATCATACCATCATCATCCAGCACCATGTCGTAAAGTAAGGTACCTAGCTTGTTTTTTTCTAAATCAACGGTGTGCACTAACTCATAGCTTTTAGCATCAAGTCCTATCAAGCCAAAGTTAGAAAGCGAAATCCATAAAATACCATTGTTATCTACCACGTAAGAAAGCACATTAATAGCCACATTGTCGTGTTGTTTTGGCACTTTATAAATGGTGTTTAACGTTAATGTAGTTGGATTTACTTGGTATAAAATACCCGCATTAAAAAACAGTGGCATATCGGGCTTGGTTGCCAGCGCTGGCGAAAAACCATGCGCCAAAAACGGTTCTATTTTGCTAAAAGCCCCTTCTAATCGGGTGACTTTCTGGGTGTCGATATTGTATCTAAACATGCCATGATCTGAGTGCACATAGTATAAATCACCGTTTGGCATTAAAGTGACACCATGCACCCAACCCTGTATAAAATCTCTATTGCTAGGGTTACTTAAGGTTGGCTCGTTAATTTGATGGGTTACAGGGTCAAACTCAAATAACCCTCTGTTTGTATGTAACCATAACTTATCTTTGTAGGGAATAGCTTCATAAATGCTAAATTCAGTAGTCAATAAGTCGACTTTAAAGTCTTTTAAGTAAACCTTGCTGGTGTTAGTACTTAAGTCAATTTCAGTTAAGCCATTGTGTGTTGCAAGCCACAGGCTATTATCGTACTCCGTAATGCCCCAAACCGAAGGATGAGAAAGGCCATCCCCCCCCAGTTGGCTACCATCTATATTGCTAAAGTGGTAGGTATTATTAGACAGATAAAATGCACCATCGGTTTTTGTAGCTAGCCAATAGCCACCCGATTTATCTTTAACCATGTCTATCATACTGGTATCAGATAGGCTGTATTTACTTTGCGTTATACGGGTGTTTTTTACTAACTCTTTCGTATTTAAATTAAATCTAAAGAGCCCTTTATTGGTCGCCAGATCTAGCTCTTCACCTTCGTTAATAATGCGCCATACATTTAAATCGGCAATAATGGCTTTGTTTTTAAATGCTAAGTCGGGGCGTTCAAACATGCCCGGCAAATCGCTAATATCAACTTGATATAACCCCTTGACGGTACCTACTAGCAACTGGTTGTTTTCTATTACAGAGAACGACTTTACGTTGTTTTGGTAAATATGTTCAGCCTTGCTCTTTAAATGCTGCAACGCTCTAATTTGCTCAGAAGCAATATCAAATACAAACGCACCATGGCTAGTACCTATAAAAATATACCCATTATGATGAAAAAGCTCTCTTACTAAGGTGTTTTCGTATTCTTTAGGCAACTCAAATAAGCTCGTTATTTTACCTGTTTCGATGTCTAATTTAGCAAAATCGCGACCACGCCCAATCCACAAAGTCTTGTCATCAACAGCGACCATACTAAATACCGATTGGCTTAAAATTTGTTTTTCGCTGGTAGGCTGGGAAATAAACTGCTGGTAGGTATCAGTAGTGGGGTCATATTTGAATAAACCAGCGAGTAAAGAAGCTATCCAAATATTGCCCGCGGGGTCTTGATAAACACAATCAATAATAGCTTCTTCAAGTTCGCCATTAGGGCCGTTAATTGAAACAACTTGGTAGCCATCGTAACGATTTAACCCCCCTTCCGTAGAGAGCCATAAATAACCGTTATTATCAAGCAGCATAGTATTCACATAGCTTTGCGAAAGGCCCTCGCTGGGAGATAAACGCTTTACTTGTGCGCCCACTTGGCAACTAAATATAGCAATTAAAGCTATGAAGCAACTAATGATCCCGTTAACGCCTTTACTCATGGCTTGGTCCGTTGTTTTTGTTATAGGTATTCGAGAGCAACTATATTTCGATGAGCATAAATATCAAAAAGTGCTTTTAAACCAGGAGTATATGTTAATACCTGGTTAAAACCAAGGCCCATATATAAAGCTGTAATACTTTTATAAGCAAAGGTGTAAAGTGGTAGGGGCTGGTGTTTTACTGCAGCACTTAAAAGTCGTGTCGCCAGCCCTTTACTACGATGCTGAGGGGCAACAAATACGGTCGATAAAAATAAGAAGTCGTGTTTATTTTGAATCCGACACGCCGCAACTATGTACATTCCTTTGTAAACAACCCAAACCTGATCTTGCTTATTGGCACGCCCTCTTACGCTATACTGTGCATAAAACTTATTAACTAATGGAGTTTTAAGTGCGTCTAATATTTGTACTGTGTACATACTAGCTTAGCATTAACGCCAAATACTGCTCAAACTGTTGCTTTAAAAATGCTTGCTCAGCCACCGGGCGGCTATGAATGGTGTTGTAAACTTGTTCACGTGTTTTTTTATTACGTTTAATTTGATAAGCCCAAAATGATGCCTCGTAATCTAATTGAATCTGGTATTTTTGCTCTCGAGGTAAAGCACATAAATTAAAACTCACAACCACTCCTAAGTACGGTTAATTATCCGCATTTATTATACGTATATTTGATACTATTTACTGTTTAAAAAGCAACAAACATGGGCAAAAAGCAGACTATTTTGTTATTATTTGCGGCGATCATTTGTCCCTATCCCCATTTTAAACGGAAGTAATCTTGCAGATACAACCCAATACTTTGTTTTTATTAGTCGTTTTATTTTTTAGTAAAATCACACTCGCCAATCACAATAGCGTTATATTTAACCGCCCCGCCGACTCAGCTCAAGCAAGCTATGCGCTCGCTTTACTCACATTAGCCTATAAAGAACTTAACTACGAAGTACACATAATTGATTTTAATCGCCAAAATGCATTATTAGCAGCCAATAATGGGGTGTTAGACGGCCAACTTGGGCGTGACATAAGCATAGAAGCAGATAATCAGAACCTAATTAGAATTAACTACCCGCTGTTTGACTATAAGCTTTTGCTATTTAAAAACTGCCAACCCAATACTCTCGATAAACTCAATAGTATTGCGGTTTTGTCGGGTTATCCGGTTCAACACCATTATTTGAAAGAGCAAAAATTTAACGGCAATATTATTGAAGTAAAAAATATTACAACCCAACTTAACCTACTAGCCCAACATAAAGTTGAGGGGGTAATTATGCTCGATTTTGTACTTAAAGCCGATAACTTTGCCCTGCCTGAGACGTGCATGCAAACCCAGCTGCTAAGTACGTTTTCGCTCTATCATTATGTACATAAAAAGCACACGGCTTTGGTAAGTAAATTATTGAATACTTTATATAAATTGCACAATAACGGGACTACTCGCGCGTTGCGTGCAAAGTATAATTTAAAATATTAATAAGTCACACTAGGTTTAAAATTCAAAGCCTTGTTGTTTGTCCAAAGTAGTTTGAGATTGGGCTGCTTGGCGCTTTTGCAAATACCGTTTGTAGCGCTGCTGGCATAAGCTAAGTACTTTCTTTTTTTGCGCGTTGGTTAATGTGTTCCAATTAAAGCGCTCATCCCGGCTTCGGTAGCAACCTTTACAATAGCCTCGGTTATTTACTTGGCAAATACTTTTACAGGGGCTTGGAATATCAAATATTTCAATTTGTTGCATTGTGCCCCCTAAGTAGATTAATTACTTTGTACGAGTATAGCGTTATTTATGTACAAAAAAAAAGCAGCGTTTACGCTGCTTTTTTTACGCCAACGAAGCTGCCTAATGGCTTTCCTCACATGCTTTGTTTGTGATTTCAGCTTTACGTTGAAATGGCTTTGCATACATGGCTAAAACAAGTGGCTTTAGCTCTTCTGGCACCAAGGCTAAACGCTGCTCAAAGGTAGCGGTATCCGGCTCATTAATTACTGCTTGCTTGCAACCGCCGGCAATGTAATTGCCTGGGTGTAAGTAAAAAGACTCAACAATGTGCTTATCAATTGTTTGCGCTAGCTCATCTGCATCATCGCAGCCGCTTTGCACGGGCTCTCCAAAAGCTAAGTGTACATGCCCTTTGGCAGAGCTAAACCCTTCAACAATACTTGCAATGTCTTCGCCAGCTGATTTTACGTATTCACCATGTTGCTGTTTATGGTAAAGCTCTTTTGCTTTAGAAATTGCACAAGGCTCATACTGGTAAGAAATAGACACCGGAACAATTTTTAACTCTTTAATGTACTCGCCAAACTCTTTCTTTTGTTTACGGCCATTAAGTTGCAGCATTTTTAAAAGCGCAGGATCTGTTTGATCAAATCCATCTTTTGCACGGCCTTCTTTTTGGGCAATCCAAATAGAGTTTCCTGCCGTTAACGAGTCATAAATATATGATGATAACTGCGTAAGCGCCTTAAGCATCTCTTTAGGTGCTTTGGCTGAGCGCTTAACGATAAAGCTTTTATTTAAACGCATCAGCTCGGTGATATAGGGTATTTGCAATAAATTATCGCCAATTGCTATGCGCACCGTCTTCATATTGTGCTGATACAACCCCCAGTTCACTAGTGCAGGGTCCAGCACTATGTCGCGATGGTTTGATATAAATAAATACGCCTGCTGTGGGTCTAATTTATCTAAACCCGAAAAGGTGACTTTTGAGGTAGTGCGTTTTATAAGTTTATCTAAATACTCTGCAACTTCGTTTTGCACATCTTCAACGCTCGTAAATTTACCCCATTTTTTTCGTAACTGGCTTCTCACCAGTGCGCGAGCAATAAAAGGTATAGCCGATATAAAGCGCGGCAAGTTGTACTTTGCTATTACATCAATAAACGCATTATCGTTAATTAAACGCGCTAGCGAGGCCGCAACTTCGTCGTCGTTGTAAGGTCTTATGTCTGCGTACTTATCTTCTAATTCACTCATTACTGCATCTACAATGTTAAAAAACGGCACGCAAAACGTACCGTTTATATATAATTTTGATTATAACTCAGCCACTCTTAAATAAGAAATAGCCAATTAGTTATGCTTATTTGCGAGCCATTTCAGTTTATGACCACGCAAAAAGAGGTTGGTGCATTGTTTTTTAATCTTATCAACTTTAATAAGGCTTGCTGACCTTTCATGGGTAAGTAAGTTCAACCTCAAAAGAAAAACAGGCCCCAGCGATATAGCCCGCTAAAATATCATGTTATTTATATTTGAGTGGGCAGACCAGCCAATTTAGACTTTTATCAATAGCCTGACTTTTTGTACTAAGCATTTGGTAGTAATAGCATTAACATAAGTGTGTATTCGTAGTACCTTAAACACTCTTGCCATTTTACGGTACGCATTTAGATAGGACACACAATGAAAATCACCATTCTCGATAACGCTACTTTAGCTAAAACCTCGTTAACTTGCATTGAAGAACTAGGTGAGCTAACGACTTACGAACTTACCTCACCTGAGCAAGTTGTTGCTCACAGCCAAGGCGCGGACGTCCTTATTACCAACAAGGTTGTGCTAAATCGCGATACGATAAGCCAACTTAAAACACTTAAGCTTATATGCGTAAGTGCAACAGGCACTAATAATGTTGATTTAAACGCCGCTGAAGAATTTGGTATTGCCGTTACCAATGTAGCAGGCTACTCGACCCCTTCGGTTGTACAGCACACGTTTTCGTTGGTAACTAATTTATTAGGTAATACACATCGCTATCAACGCGATTGTCAGCAAGGTGCATGGCAAAAAAGCGAGATGTTTTGCAGATTAGACTACAGCTTTAATGATTTACAAGGTAAAACATTTGCCATTATAGGTGGCGGCACGCTGGGTAAAGGGGTAGCCACAGTAGCACAAGCATTTGGCGCAAATGTAGTGGTGGCAGAGCGTAAAGGTGCGCCTTGTAGGAAAGACCGCACACCTTTCGAAGAAGTATTAAAAACCGCTGATATAATTAGCGTGCACTGCCCGCTGACTGATGAGACACGCGATTTAATTTCGTTAGATGAGCTAAAAATGATGAAACCTAGCAGTATTATTATTAATACCGCCCGCGGAGGCATTATAAACGAAGCCGACCTAGTAACAGCGCTTGAGCAAAATTTAATTGCTGGAGCAGGCGTTGATGTACTAACAAAAGAGCCGGCAGAGCTCACCAACCCACTAGCAAATTACACAGGCGAAAACTTGCTGCTTACCCCTCACATAGCCTGGGCAAGCACAGAGTCAATCGTACGCTTAATTAATGAGGTGAGCTTAAACATAGCAGCCTTTACTAACGGTGAATCTCGTAATCGTTTAGTGTAACGTATTTTGGCTATACTATATTTAATTGACCTAAATTAGCCTAATCGTTAAAAAAACTAAAAAGTGGCTGTTTTTACTAATGATTTTTATAATTCATCATTTAAAAATAGTCACAAAATCATAAGCTATTGAATTTTAAATCTTTGTTATATTGGCCCATTACTTGCTCCATGAAGAGTAAATAATTAAATTAAAATTCATCAAGGACTATAACAATGAAAAAATCACTTTTAGCTGCAGCACTTATTGCCCCGTTTCTAACCGGTTGTGTTATTGCCGTATCAGATGGCGAAGCAGAAACGCACTGGGCAGGGAATGACTCATCAAGTTGGCAACAGCATCATAAAAAAAACCGCGAAGCAATTGCCGATCTAAAAATGGATAGCAGCTACCAATCTGTTTTAGCGCAATTAAAAACGCCAAGCTTCACCGAGCTGTTAAAAAAAGACGGTGATGTGTATCAGGTACTTTATTACATGACGCATAGTATTCACTCTGATGGAAAAACAACAAAAGATGAGTGCACACCGTTGGTGTTTAAAAATGATAAATTGGTGGGTATTGGTGAAAGCGCGCTGGGTATGATCACCAAATAACAACGTGCTAGTAAAATATAGTTGCCCCGCTCGGTAATAACATAATGTGTGGGGCCGATTTAAACAAGGCTTTGTGAAAACACAGCCATATTACAAGTTAAGCGCAACCACCTGATCACGACCTGCATCTTTTGCGGCATATAGCCCTAGGTCAGCTTGTTCAAGTAAAGCCTGCTCGGCACTGGCGTTGCCGTTTTCCATACTCGCAATACCTATACTGATTGTAATATGATCTGCATTTAAAGATGCTTTGTGCTCTATATTTAAACTGTTTACCGCTTTTCTTAGCTTTTGTGCAAAGGCTAATGCTTGTTGTTTATTAACATCGGGTAAGACCGCTGCAAACTCTTCCCCCCCGTAACGCGCTATAAAGTCAGTACTACGCTCACATTGCGCCGCTAAGGCTTGCGCAACCTGCTTTAAACACTCATCACCAGCACGATGTCCATAGCAGTCGTTATAGCGCTTAAAGTGATCGATATCCATTAATAAAACAGATAAGCATGAGCCATTACGTTTGCTTCTGCGCCATTCACGAGAGAGGTTTTCGTCTAAATAACGCCTGTTAGGTATTTCTGTTAAGCCATCAATGGAGGCAAGCATCTCAAGCAAATCATTTTTTTGCTTAATAAGTAATTGATTACGTACTCTCACTTTTACTATAGATGCATTAAAGGGCTTAGTGATGTAATCCATTGCACCTAACTCAAGGCCTTTGGCTTCATCGGTGTGGCTATTATTAGCCGATATAAACACGATAGGGATAGATTGCGTAATAGGGTTTTCTTTAAGCTGCACAAGCACTTCGTAACCATCAATGCCTGGCATTACCACATCTAAAATAATTAAATCGACCTGATTTAATTTAATAAAGGTGAGCGCTTTTTCGCCGCTTTCGACTAAAAATACGTCATGCTCCGTGCCCAGTGTTTTTTCAAGCACAAGCCGATTAAGAGGATCATCATCCACAATCAGTATTTTAGCTTTTTTCGGCATCCCGTCCCCCTAAGGTTTCAATAAATATAATCACTTGTTTTAGCTGTGTGATCAGCTCTTTTAAACTTTGCTGAACAGGCTCGTTAGTTGTTTTTAGGTGCGTTTCACATTGTTTTGCACACAGTGAAAGCCTAATAAACCCTAAGTTACCCGCAACCCCTTTTATGCTATGCACTAAGCGTACCACTTCATCCCGCTGGGTATTTTCCTCAATTTGCTGTAATTGGGTGTCACATAACTTTGCAAACTTCCCGACCATAGTTGCCAATAAATTTTCATCAAAATTAAACTGGGTAAGCGCAAAGTTTTGGTCGTAAAACTTAGGTTTTGTAAAGTCTACGTCTCTAATTGCATCTATCAAAACCTTGGCTACCACAGGTTTTGTTAAATGCTTATTCATTCCACTATTAAGAGAGCGCTCAACATCTGCAGGCTCACAATGTGCTGTTAAAGCAAAAATAGGCAGTTGGCGTGCGTCAAACTGTTGGCGAATTAATTGTGTTGCTTGGCAACCGTCAATATGCGGCATTTGCACATCCATCAAAATTAAATCCGGCTTTAATATTTGTAGCAGCTCTATTGCCTCGGGGGCATTGGTGACTGTAACTACATTAACTTGGGCTTGCTTTAATACACTGCTAATAATGTCTAAGTTAAGTGGGTTATCATCAACCGCCATGATAAGTAAACCCGATATATCTTTTTTTACCGCTTCATGATTACTGGCTGATGCAACGTGTTCATCCCCCGCTTTCGCGTTTAAGCTCATTAATCGTTGTGCTAACGCTGAGGCTTTAACATGCTGTGCGTTGATTTGGGTAGTACAAGGCAATGCTAATGTGTGCTCATGATTAACGACAACGACAGGGTATGCGTTGGCGCTGAGCGTTTCGTTTATAGATTCAACATTTAATAAATCGTTCAACGTACTTTCATCAATAATCAGTTGCTGGGCATCAGCAAGCTTTATTGGGTAGCGTATTGCCTCTTCTAAGTGAATAGCAGCTACTTGTGAGTAAGCATTAACAACCTCGTTTAGTTGTGCTGTCTCATCGCCCACAACAGCTAATGTATCAGGCATAAATACACTATTTTTAGCCGTATCTACTGCAAGCGATAAAGTAAAGTAAAACTCACAGCCATGGCCTTTATCACTATTAATAGCAATTTCACCGCCCATCAATGCAACGCCATGCTTTACTATAGCCAAACCAAGTCCTACTCCTTGGTGGATGCGTGTAGATGATTCATCCCCTTGAGTAAACGCATCAAACAGTCGCAGTTGGTCTGCTTTGGCAATCCCCACCCCACTGTCTATGACATGAAAAGATATACGCTGCCTATCTAAAGCATCATTTTCTTCAAGCACCAATTTTAAGGTAATACTGCCTTTATTAGTAAACTTAACGGCATTAGTGAGTAAGTTACCTAATATTTGCTGTAAACGGATCGAGTCACCAACGAGCGCGGGAGTTATGAGCGGGTCTACTTCAATATTAAAGCTTAACCCTTTATTTTCACACAGTGGCGCTGTTAAGCTCTCACAAATATCAATCAGTTCAACTAAACAAAAAGGCACCGGTTTAATTTGTGCTTGCGAACTCTCAACACGGGCAAAATCAAGCATCCGGTTTAGCATTAACAATAAGCTTTGCGCCGCGTTTTTAGCTTGCTTAGTTTGTTGCAATTGCTTATTTGTTAATCCCTGTTCCACTATCATATCTAATAGCCCTAACACAGCGTTTAGAGGCGTGCGTATCTCATGGCTTAAGTTAGCGATAAAGCGGCTTTTGGCTATTGTTGCACGCTCTGCATCATGCTTTGCTTTAGTCAGCGCACTGACATCTTGAATATGAATAACGTAATAAGAAGGGTCCCGATTTTCATCCCACACCAACGACACACTTAGCTGCAGCCAATTTGTTAGCTTTCCTTGCGAGAGCGTTAAATGGTAGACCCGCTTTTTATCATCTAATAAATGGCAAAGCGCATTTTTTATTTCTTGCCACTGCGCTTCATCGAACAACATTTTTAGTGGCTCACCAGTTAAAATATCTTGCTGTGAAAACAACTTACGAGCCGCTTTATTAACCTGCAATATGGTGTGTTCAAGCGAGAGTAGCACCACGCTGTTTGCTGCAAATTCTATCGCGCTTCTAAACTTAGATTCTGATGCTTTTAAAGCCGACAAAGTTTGTTGCTGTTCAGTAATGTCTCGCCCAATCCCCATAGTGCCCAATAAATGTTGGTGCTCGTTATAAAATGGCGCAATCGTTAATTGATAAGATTTGTCGGTGCTATCTATGCGTTGTTCAATGCTACTTTTTGTTTGCAAAACTTGCTTTTCAAGTAGGCTTAACTGTAAATCGTCACTCTCTAAATCTTCAATACGTTTACCGACTAAAATTGCTTGCTCTTTTCCTACATAGGCTTCAAAAGCTTTATTACAGCCTAAAAAAGATCCATCAATATTTTTAAAATAAATCAGATCAGGCACACTATTTAGCATGGTATTTAATAATGCCAAATGCCGCTCTTTTGCTTCATAACTGCGTTTTAACTTTTGTGATTGCAGCTGTAATTGCTCATCGAGCTCTTTATTAGCCTCTTGTAACGACTCGACTAACTGTGCATTTTTATCAAATACATATTTAACCCGTGAAAACCAAGGCTGCCAATTTAAAGGAATGGGATAATTAGAAAGGGCAGCTTTAGGGGCATCATTTTGCTCAAAATATTGCATTAAATGCGTCATTGGCCTTACAAAAATACGCTGGCTTAGCCAAAAAAACACAGCAAACATTAAGCTTAAAAATAACGTTAAAAATACAAACTCCAAAAGTACCTCATACCTAATTGGGGTGATGACGTTTATTTGCGGCTCATAAAAGGCGGCATGAATGGGCAAATTCCCCATTGCTTGCATAAAAAACTGTGCGCGTGTGTTATTGGCTAAGTGTATTTTTTCATTATCATGAGCAAGTTCAGGCCAGTAGTCTTTTAATGCTGTGGCTTCGTTTAATTGCTTTACGGAGCTGGCTATAACTTGATGCGACTGGTTCATAAATACATATTCGCCTTCGCTTGGTGCTACTTTTTTAAGCCAGTCAGACATGGCTTCTAAATCATAAATTAAAATGATGTAGCTGGACGAGTTAGGCTGCTTTTTGCGGCCAATAGCAAAGTAGGCGCTATCGCGTATTTTTACTATGGGGCTGGAGGCAAGCTGATCAGGTGAAAATGCGGGCTTAAAACTACCATTTAAAATTTTATTAAGCATGGTGCTTTGGCTTTTATTACGTCTCACAACATACGCAAACCCCGCTTCATCAACATAGGCAACGGCTGATAAGGATTGCATAAGTGATAAGGCAGTATTAAAAGTCGGGCTTAGGGTTGTAGCTTGCTGCCACTGAATCAACGCACGGTTAGAAAAAGCAAACTGCCCTTTACCCACTATTTCTCCTCGGCGTTCGCTAAAATGGCGGTAGTAGTAATTGTCGTATTGATTTATACCTTCAAGTAAGTTTCGATTAAATTGCTCAACACCCGGTTGTTGATACGATATAAAGGCATTGTCGAAAAAGTCATTTACCGAGCTCATGATATGACTAACTTGAGCTGACACTTGCTCAAAGTCGGCTTGGCGTTTTTCTATGGCGCGATCAACTTTTATATTATACAAATGCAAGCACAATAAAAATGCCACAAATAAGGGAACAAACAACGCTACAGATAAAGAGCGGTAATAGTCTTTTAGAGGTAAAAATTTCAACGTTTTGCCTAAGTTTTGGCCCGATAGTCAGCCACTAGACTATCGAGCCAAATTGTTCTGCGCAAGTTATAAATTTTCTTCTGCAAAGGAGGCCAAACGGCTGCGCACTACGCCATTTAAATTCACCGTTGCACTGCCTTCAAAGTCTTTAAAGCGTTCCACAATATAAGTAAGACCGGAGGTCACAGGGGTTAAATAATTGCTGTCTATTTGTGCTAAATTACCGCTACAGATTAGTTTAGTTCCTTCACCACAACGGGTAATAATGGTTTTAAGCTGAGATGCTGTTAAATTTTGGCTTTCATCCAAAATCACCACTGCATTTTGAATACTACGGCCACGCATAAAGTTAACCGACTTAAACTGCACATTAGCTTTTTCCATTATGTAGTTACGGCTAGAAATTGGGTTTTCATCGCCTTTGTGTAACACCTCAAGCGTATCGGTAATTGCCGCTAACCATGGCGCCATTTTCTCTTCTTCGGTTCCTGGTAAAAAACCGATAGACTCCGCTATTTCTGGGGTATTTCGCGTAACGATAACCTTGTCATAAATCCCACGTTCAATCACCATTTCAAGCGCACTGGCCAGTGCCAGTAATGTTTTACCGCACCCTGCTGGGCCGGTTAAAATAACCAGCTCAATGCTGGGGTCTAATAAGGCGTCGAGTGCCATACCTTGGTAAATATTTTTAGGTTTAACCCCCCACGCTTGCTGGTGCATTAGACGCTCAACACTAATATCTTTTAATTTAATACGTTCGTTATCGTACGATTTGACCCGCGCAGCAAAGTGCTCACTGCCATCAAGTATATACTCATTGCAAAACACATCTGGGATTAAGTTTTTAGCCACATAATGAAAGGTATCTCGGCCATGCTGCTGAGTTTCGCATTGCCCTACATGCTGCCAAAAGTCTCCTTCTATTTTTTTATAGCCACTGGTTAATAAAGCAATATCATCAATGAGCTGGTCGGTACGGTAATCTTCAACATATTTAAGGCCTGCCCCCTTGGCTTTAAGGCGCATGTTTATATCTTTTGTCACCAATACAATTTTTGAATCGCTGTGCTGCTTTTGTAAATACACGGCACAGTTAATAATGCGGTGGTCGTTTTCATCCCCCGGTAAACCAGAAATAGAATCTGCAAAAAGGTGGTCATTTACAATAATGAGCGTGCCGGTTGAATCAGCCTTGGCCTTTTTATTACTAGGCAACGCAACACCCTGCAACATTTGCTCTGGTGTGGCATTTTTTAATACCTCATCTAAACCGCGAATAGCCACTCGTGCATCGCGGCTTACGTCGTGTTTTCTATCTTTAATGTGGTCAAGCTCTTCTAAGACAGTCATGGGAATAACAACGTTATGTTCTTGGAAAGACAAATAAGCGAGGGGTTCGTGGAGTAATACATTGGTGTCTAGCACATACATTTTACTTTCAAGGTTCGAAGCTTTTTCCATAGCACTTTCCTTACGTTTTAAGATTTTTATGCTATACCAAAATAACTAAGTAAAACGGGCCTTAATTCAAACCTGCAATACTTAATTGCTAAGGCATAATCTAAGTTTAGTCTATTTGTCATAAAAGTCCGTTTTATTACAAACACAATATAGTTTTCATTTACCTAAAAAAGAGCCATTTGTTAGCACTGTTAATGGGATTAATTCGCACTTATAAAATTAATTAAAAGTGAGCCAAATAGCGCCTTGCAGTGGTGTTATGTAACAGGTAACATAGCCGCCTTTTTCTTCATAGACGAGACATACATGAATTTTTCCTTAGGTCAGCGTTGGATCAGTGATACAGAGTCAGATTTAGGATTAGGCACCGTAGTTGCCATTGAAGGCCGCCAGGTCAGCATTTTATTTCCTGCCAGTGGTGAAAACCGTGTTTATTCTACAGCAGAAGCACCGGTTACCCGTGTAGCATTTAATCCTGGTGATGTGATCAAAAGCGTTGAAGAATGGGAATTAGAAGTAGAGTCTATTGAAGTGCAAGGTGAACTACTTTGTTACGTGGGTACGCGCGTTGATACCGGCGAAGAAGCAAAGCTAAAAGAGACCTTTTTAGATCATTTTATTAAGTTTAATAAGCCACAAGATCGTTTATTTGCAGGCCAAGTAGATCGTTTTGATCGCTACACCTTACGTTACCAAACTTGGCAACACCAATTTGAACGCCAGCAATCGCCTATAAAGGGCTTAATTGGCCAGCGTGCTAACCTTATTCCGCATCAGCTTTATATTGCACAAGAAGTAGGTAAACGTTTTGCCCCACGTGTACTACTTTCAGATGAAGTAGGTCTTGGTAAAACCATTGAAGCGGGCATGATACTACACCAACAAATCATTAGCGGCAGAGCAAGCCGTGTACTTATTGTGGTGCCAGAAAACCTGCAACACCAATGGTTAGTAGAAATGCTACGCCGCTTTAATTTACGTTTTTCTATTTTTGACGAAGAGCGTTGCGATGAAGCCTTTGCAGACTCGCCAAACGTATTTGATACCGAGCAGCTAGTGCTTACCAGCCTTGAGTTTTTAACCAAGAAAAAACGCTGGTTTGAACAAGCCACATTGGCTGATTGGGATTTACTCGTTGTTGATGAAGCGCACCACTTAAGCATTAATAACGGAAAACCAAGTACTGAATATCAACGCATGGCTGAACTTAGCCAAGATATTCCGGGGCTTATTTTATTAACAGCAACGCCTGACCAACTTGGCCACCGTAGCCACTTTGCCCGCTTACAATTGCTCGACCCAGATAGATTTTACGACTACGACGTATTCAAAGAAGAAGAAGCAAACTATAAAGACGTTGCCGAAGCGGCTAATCAGCTACTGCAAGCGCAGGCCCTTAATGATGCAGCCAAAGCCACACTCATTGAGCTATTAAAAGAAACCGATATTACCGATGTGCTTGAAAAAGCGCAGCAAGGTGATTTACCGGCGCGTAAAGAAATACTTAACATGCTGCTTGACCGTCACGGCACAGGTCGTATTTTATTTAGAAACAGCCGCAGCGGAATTGATGGCTACCCTAGCCGTAAATTACATGCTTACCCTATGGCACTGCCAAAGCAGTACAGAACAGCTATGTCGGTTCTTGGCAGCATGAGCGGTATACAAAGTGCAGAGCTAAGTGCACAGCGTGCTTTATTCCCTGAAAAAATCTTTCAAGAGTTTGAAGGTGAAAGTGCAAGCTGGGGTGCATTTGATCCACGTGTAGATTGGTTAATCGACACACTTAAGACTCTAAAGCACGAAAAAGTACTGCTTATTTGTGCCAAAGCCGAAACCGCTATCAGCCTTGAGCAAATTTTGCGTGAGCGTGAAGCAATAAAAGCATCTGTGTTCCATGAGGGTATGTCGATTATAGAGCGCGACCGCGCGGCAGCCTTTTTTGCTGATGAATACGACAACGCACAAATACTGCTGTGTTCAGAGATTGGTTCAGAAGGTCGTAACTTTCAGTTTTCGCATCATTTAGTGTTATTTGATTTACCACTTAACCCTGACTTACTTGAACAACGTATCGGTCGATTAGACCGTATTGGGCAAACAAAGGATGTTAATATTCATGTGCCGTATTTTGAAAATACAGCGCAAGAAGTATTACTGCGTTGGTACAACGAAGGCCTTGATGCATTTGAAAGCACATCAACCACTGGCCAGTTATTGTATAAAGAATTTAGCGAAGACTTACTTGAGTACATTGCTGCACATAATTGTGATGAAGAAGAGCTCGACCCACTACTTGAGCAAGTAGCCAAGCAAAATGCCGTGTTGCGCAAGCAAATGGAAAGTGGCCGTGACCGCCTATTAGAGCTACATTCATCTGGTCAAGGTGCTGCTGATTCATTGGTAGAAGAAATTGAAGCACTTGATAACCAATTTGAGTTACCAAGTTACATGATCAACGTATTCGACACATTTGGCGTAAGCCAAGAAGACAAAGGCGAAAACACCATTATTTTAAAGCCAACAGAGCATATGCTAAGTGCATCGTTCCCAAGCTTAAAAGATGATGGCATGACGGTGACATTTGACCGCGACACCGCCCTTTCGCAAGAAGATGTGCACTTTATTAGCTGGGATCACCCTATGGTGCAGGGCACCATGGATATGATTTGTGATGATGACTTTGGTAGCGCATCGGTTGCACTGCTTAAAAATAAAAAATTACCACCAGGTACCTTTTTTGTTGAGCTAATATTTGTAGCCGAAGCAATGGCACCAAAAGCCCTGCAAGTAGGTCGCTTTTTACCGCCAACGCCTATTCGCATATTGCTTGATAAAGCCAGTAATAACCTTGGCGAAAATGTGGCATTTGATAGCTTTAACCAACAGCTTTCAGCCGTAGGGCGCCAAACGGCCAGTAAATTAGCGGGTGCTTTACAAGGTGCCGTTCACCCAATGATCAACACCGCAAAAGACATGGCTCAACAACAGCTAGAAGTTATACGCAGTGCATCACTTGAAAAAATGCAAAGCACCTTAGGTGAAGAGCAAGCTCGCCTTGAAGCGCTTAAACAAATTAACCCTAATATTCGTCAAGAAGAAATTACCTTCTTCGATAAGCAGCGCAGCGAACTGACAACGCATATCGAAAAAGCCCAATTAAAACTTGATGCGATACGCTTAATTGTAGTTTCGCACTAAGGGTTTTTGAGCTTTCAGTTTATAGCTGTTAGTCGTTAGTTAGATCAGGCGTAGCTAAACTACAATTTTAAAAGCACGGTTTACAGGCCGTGCTTTTTACATTCACCTCTACAACCACTCCTCAGTATCTTGGCCACCTAATATAGCCATTATTTCAACATCAGTTTGTGTAATTCTGTAATAAATGCTGTCTGAGCCACAAACGGCACGTCGATAGCCTGTGCGTATATGGTCAACTGATTGGTAGGAATAAAGATTTGCTGCTAGTTTTTCAAACATATAGAAGAAACTATAAAAGTAATTATCCGCTCGCTGTTATGAAAACACGTAACAGTCATATTGATAAATCTGACGTAAGTCCTCTTTGGCATCATTTGAAAGTTTAAATGTGCGCACTACTTAATGACTGATTTAAATTCAGCTAACATTTGATCAGCAGATTGAGCGCTAAAACCGCTTTTTTTCTGAGTGAGCAAGTTTACCATTTATTGCTTCAGCTCTTCTTACACGGCGAATTAAATCGTTCACCAATTCACTTTTATTTGCGTAATCCCCCACGCTTTCAACGTGATTACGAAGCCATAAATCATTCTGTTCAGTTAGTGAAATACTTTACCTGCCATAATATGTTCCCATAACTTTAGGTTGGTGTAATTTCACACCAGATTAAAAAGCATGCAATTAAACTTTTATCTTTTTCTTGAGGCTTTGCTCTCGCTCCCCTAAAATAGCGCCCTGCAAAATTACTGAGGTCGGCCGTGTTAGTTAATTACAATCCCCCAATGAGTCCGTATTTAACAATACTGCACCAAGATGACGACTTGCTCATCGTTAATAAACCCAGCGAACTTTTAACCGTCCCAGGTAAAGATCCAAAACATGCCGATAGCTTAATTAGCCGCGTTAACCGTGTTTTTCCTACAGCTAAAATAGTGCACCGCCTAGATATGGCAACCTCAGGCATACTTTGCCTTGCTATGAACAAGGCTTCGCATCGGCATTTAAGTATGCAATTTCAAGAGCGTGAAACGGCAAAACGCTATATTGCACGTGTTTACGGCCAACTTGAGCAAGATACTGGGTCGGTTGATTTACCCCTTATATGTGATTGGCCTAATCGCCCTAAGCAAATGGTTGATCATGAAAACGGTAAGCCCTCGCTCACTCACTTTAAAATACTGGCAAAAGAAGCGCACGCAACACGTGTAGAGCTCACGCCAATTACAGGGCGCTCACACCAATTACGCGTGCACATGCTAAGCCTTGGCCACCCAATACTGGGTGATAGACTTTATGCCCATAAAGATGCCCTAGCCGCGGCGCCACGTTTACAACTACATGCGCAAATGTTGCAGCTAAAACATCCCGTGACCGAGCAAGTAATGACCTTTGAGGTAGAGCCCGATTTTTAATAGGTAAAGCTCACAAAGTTAGTACTAAACTTTTACCTTAGCGCGCCGATACTTAGTTATTACTTATGTTTTGGGCTTACTATGATATTTGCGCGGCTAATCAAAAAAACACTACAAAGTGTATGTTGTTGCTCGGCGTTATGCTTAAGCGCCTATGCCAGTGCTGCAGAGCATATAGCACCGCCTGCTTTATCAAGTATCGAAAATAGCGATATAAAACGCCTACTACCCAATGATGAAATTAAACCCATACTTGCTGGTGATACAGAGTTTTTAAGCTTGTATAGCGAATACATGAGCCGCGAGTTTAGAGGCATTGTATTACTCATTCCTGATTGGAACTCGACCCCCACCAGCAATGCTGGCATGAGTTACCTGCGAAAAGCGCTTACTAATTTAGGTTACACAACCTACGCCATGACAGTACCTGATATAGATTGGCAAGCAAGTAACATGGCTGTGCCTGCACAAGCAGCGGCCCAATCAACTAAGCCCGCGCAAAATGAAGCCCCTACAGAAACGGCGCAAAATAACAGCGACGATGCAGCCACAGCAGCCCAAGAGCCACATTTTGTTAATGCCATTGATTTGGTGAGTGATGAGGTACTAAGTAACTACAAAACGAATTTAATAATGCGTTATGAGGCGCTCTATCAAAACGCGATGAGCGAGCCAAATAATATTGTCGTTATAGCACAAGGTACCAGTGCGGGAGTATTGCTAGAATACTATGCAAACTTTCCTGACTCGCGAATAGATGCCTTTATAAGTTTAAGTAGTTATTTACCCAATACACAGCGCAATAAAGGTTTAGCGCAAACGTCATCCCTAGTAACCCCTGCCTTGCTTGATATTTACTATGCAAATGACAATACAGATATACTTATGAGCCTTAAAAACCGTCAGCGCTGGGTAAATCGAAATGCTAAATTTGATTACCGCCAGCGCCAACTTTTTGGCCTGCGTGATGCGCCAGAGCAGCATGCCCGCTTAAGCAAAATAATAGACGGTTTTTTACGCCGCCTTTTTTAAATACTCGTAAGCCGCTTGAATATCTTGGCTTTTTTTAACGGCTACTTCCATCATGTGCTTAGGCAGCCCTTGAGAAACTAATTTATCAGGATGATGCTGCGCCATTAATTTACGATACGCGACTTTAATATCTCGTTGCGTTGCGTCGCTACTTAACCCTAATAAAGCCAAGGCCTGGGAGCGGTTCATGCTGTTATTAGGGGGCACATGATGGCCAGCCCCTTCACGGTAACCGCTACTTTGACCTTGCTGCTGTTGCCTATACTGTTGTTGTTGCTGTCTAAAACTAAATTCAGCTTGGTAGCGCTTAAGAATAAAAGCAAAATGGGTTTTAGAAATACCTAATTGTTTACTTACCTCTTGTAACAGCTGTTTTTCTTGCTCTGCGAGCACACCATCTGAAAACGCCATTTGAATTTGAATTTCTAAGAACAGTTGCAGTAAGTCGTAACGTTTTGCAAAGCGTTCTTTAAAGTCATGTACCGTTTCTTTAATCGAAAAGTCGCTGTCTTTACCTGATTGAAATGCATGCTGAGCTTCGCGACGTTCGTCGCCTTTTAGCCCCATTTCATCCATAAACATACTTGCCGCTTTTATGTGCACTTCGCTTACGCGACCGTTCGACTTTGCTATATGCCCCATAACTGCAAAACAGCTCGAAAAAAACAACGCCTGACGCTCATTCACATCATCACCCTTAAACAAACCTGAAAAGCCCCCGGCTTTATCAAAATCGTTTTTTAAGCTTTTATCAAATAAATGGCCGAGGTATAAACCTAAAATGGCGCCAAAAATCTTGCCAAACATAAAGCCAAAACAAAAACCGAGTATTTTTCCCCACATCTAATTAACTGCCTCTATTAAAGTGTGTTTTGTATGCGCTCGTTGAGCTGCGCGAGTCGCTGTGGTGTGCCGATATCGTCCCATTGACCTATATAAAGCTCAGTTGAGATAACATGTTGAGCGAGTTTTTCCCGCAATATTGGTCCAAGTGGGCGCACACCTGGCGCTAGCCCTTTGAAAAAATCTGCCTGGTAACGGCTGATTCCCGAAAATGTATACTTTTGACTTTCAGCCGATAAGTGGCTTAGCGCAAAATCCCCTTTTTCGTTATGAGGTGGGTTTTCGACTAACACGATGTGGGCCTCGCCGTCTTGCAGGTGCAATTTTGCAAGCGCACTCACATCGTAATCTGTGTATACATCACCATTAATTACAATAAATTGCTCGCCAAGTAGTGGCAGGGCCTGAATAATCCCTCCTGCGGTTTCAAGTCCGCCCTCAGTCTCTTGGCTATATTCAATACTTACACCAAACTCAGCGCCATTTCTAAAGTAGCTTTTTATTTTATCCCCTTGCCAAGCTAGGTTTATAACAATATCTGTAATGCCAGCAGCTTTAAGGTTATTAATATGGTGCTCAATCAGCGGTTTACCCGCCACTTTTAGCATAGGTTTAGGCATAGCTTGAGTAAGCGGCATCATTCGCTTGCCGCGCCCGGCAGCTAAAATCATGGCTTTCATGTACGTTCCTTTGCAAGTTTTAATATCACATTTGGTATTACAGTGCTACTTACCCATTCACTTAATGCTGCAAGCTCAGGGTAGCACTTGGCAATATCAACAATGTAATCCAACGTCGGTAAAATATTATCAAGGTAACCGGTTTTTCCATCGCGTAAATAGAGGCGGCAAAATATTCCCGCAGCCTTTAAATGACGCTGAATACCCGTTAAATCAAACCACTGTTTAAACTGCTCAAAAGAAGTATCTGTTATTAATTTTTGCGCTGTAAATTCTTCATACCCGTACTCAAGCAGCTGATTAAGCTGTGCTTGTGGCAACTTAAAGTAGCAATCGCGTAGCAGCGACACTAAGTCATAACACAACGGGCCGCGCACGGCATCTTGGTAATCTATAATTGCCCACTGCTCATTGCTATACATAATATTACGGCTATGGTAATCGCGATGAACCGTGACCGTAGGCTGCGCTAGCATAGCGTTCGTTAATAGCTCACAGCTTTGCTGCCAAATTGCTTGCTGCTCTGCACTGAGTGTTAAGCCTATAAAATCTGTCACCAGCCATTGGCTAAAAATATTCAGCTCAAGATGAATAAATTCTTTATTATAATTTTGCATAGCTGCTGATTCAGGCGTTTTGGCCCAGCTTGCCGCTAAACAAATTAATTGCTTGTAATATTCATCTCTATTTGGCTCATCGAGCTTATCGGCTAAGTGTGTATTTCCTAAGTCACTTAACACAAAAAAGCCTTGCTCTTCATCGCTTGCAATTATTTCAGGCAATAAAAAGCCGTTGTCGGTGAATACTTTATTTAAAGTGATATACGGCGCGTTATTTACTTTTTGTGGGTCGGAGTCCATCACAATAAACGCTTTTCCAGCACAGCTTAAACGATAATAACGGCGAAAGCTGGCATCCCCAGTAATGGCTACTAAGGAGTGTGGTTTAGCATCAAAGTGCGTATTTATAAATAGTTGTAAATTATCAAAGCGTGTCATTATATAAGATGTCTATTTTTATAGGTCAATTACTGTATTTGCCATTGTTTTCCTTTATTATGTCTAGCTTATAATAAACCAAAGAGCATTAAGGTCGATAAATGAGCAAAACCTGGGGCATATTGATGCTAGGCGTAATTAGCGCACCATCGCTTGCCGAAACTGAACTGGCACACAACTTATGTGGCATTTCAATGCAAACCAGAGCTTGGCAACCTCTACCAAACTTAGCGGTAGGATCGGTTGATATACAAGCTGACGATGTAGAGCTCCTAGGCACTCAAAGCGCTGAATTTACCGGCAATGTTGATATTAACACCCTTGATATGAGTTTGTCCGCACAAACTGCGCTTATAGATAAACAGCGCGGTTTACTCAATGCAACAGGCCCAATTACATACCAAGACCGCGTAAGCCAAGTAAACAGCTCAGGTTTAAATGCCGATTTAAATAATTCTCAAATAAGTCTACTCGGTGCCGATTACAGTTTAACCGCGCAACAAGGCAAAGGTGGCGCTGAAAAACTCACTGTTAATGAGTCTGGCTTATTGTTAATGAATGCAAGCTTTACTACCTGCCCTAGTGATAAACCGGTTTGGGAAATAGAAGCCGATGAAATTAACCTCTCTCGCGAAGAAGGCTGGGGCGAAACCTATAACGCCGTGTTACGTATCCTTGATACCCCTGTTTTATATTTGCCTTATTTCACATTTCCGCTGGATGAGCGACGCAAGTCGGGCTTATTAACACCGAGTATTTCAAGCTCCGACCGTTATGGCCTTGAAACTGTTACCCCCTATTATTGGAACATTGCGCCTAATTTTGACGCCACCATTACGCCACGTTATATGTCGCGCAAAGGCTTACAGTTGCAAACTGAGTTTAGATACCTGAGCGAGCAGCATGAAGGGTTAGTCGGTATTGAATATTTAGATAGTGATGATTCGGAGCCAAGCCTTGATGAGCGTTACATGTTTCATTGGCAACAACAAAGCTACTTAAGTGAAGACTGGCGAGCCAATGTGGACGTCACCAACGTCAGTGATGATAACTACATCACCGATTTAAGCTCTAACTACGCCAATAAAACCGATACTCAACTTTATCGTACCGGGTCGGTGACTCACCTTGGTGACACATGGCGTACCGATATTAAGTTTCAAAACTTCGAAGTACTAGGTGATCACTTAGAGTCGTATGCCGCAGTTCCACAAATTAGCTTTACGCAGACCGCACCTTGGCGCTTTGATCACTTTGACTTTAGTTTGTCTGGTGAAGTAAGCCACTTTACTAACGACTCTTCAGAAATTGCCATAGACAGTGCTACCCGCGTACATGTAGAGCCAAAAGCGCGATTTAATTACGCAACGCATGCGTGGTCGTTTCTCTCAGAAGTGAGTTTATTACAAACAAACTACAAACAAAGCGGTGATTTAACGGGTACGCAATACAGTGATAGCGTTTCGCGTACTTTACCAAAAGTACGCTTGTATTCGCAGCTTAACTTTGAACGCGACACCTCATATTTTTTTGAAGATGGCATTCAAACCCTTGAGCCACAAATACAATATTTATACACACCGAATAAGGACCAATCAGAAATTGGTCTGTTTGATACGACTCGCTTACAAGATGACTTTTTTGGCCTATTTAGGGATACACGTTTTTCAGGCGTGGACCGTATAGCTGCAGCTAACCAATTTACGCTAGGTGCAACAACCCGATTATTTGATAGCAAACAAGAAGAAGTATTTAACTTTAGCGCGGGTCAAATCTTTTACCTAAATGATTCGGCTAAACCTACTGAGCAAGGTTTAGACTCGCAAACCAACTACAACGCGCTGTTTGCCGCACAAACAATGTTACATTGGCATCGCCGTTGGTATTTATCTGCGGGTATGCAATACGACACGGATGGCAAGCAAATGATTCAGTCAAATGTCACTCTTGATTACAAAGGTGACAATAATGAGCTAGTTCAGTTGAACCATCGCTATGCAAATGATGTCTCAGGAAATACAATCGAGCAAACGGGTGTATTTACAAGTATCCCAATTAGTGAACAGTGGCAATTTATTGCAAGCTATCATCGGGACCTTGAAAATAACCGAAGCATCGAATTTTTAAGCGGATTACAGTATGAGTCGTGCTGTTGGGCAATCCAAATTACTGGCCACCGTCAGATTGAAACCGATTTAAATCAATCTATTGGGCAGCAACAAGCCACTTTTGATTCAGGTATTAGTCTAAACTTTGTATTAAAAGGGCTGGGCAGTAAGAGCCGTTACGATGCACAAAAATTATTGCAACAAGGTATTTTTGGCTACCGTAGACCGTATTTTCTTAATAATTAAGGCAAACGAGCAATTAAGGTGATACTTTAAAGCCCTAAAATGCAGTACGCCCTGTTTTAAAGCAGTACTATTAGAAGAGTAGTAAAAAGAATATGAATTTAAAAAAACTATTATCAACAGCTATTTTAAGCTTAAGCTTATGCCATGGCGCATTTGCCGCCCCACAGGAAATCGACAGAGTAATTGGCGTTGTAAACCAAGGCGTTATTTTAAAAAGTGAAGTAGACACCATAATCAACCGTGTTAAAAAGCAAGCCGCAGAACAAGGCCAGCAGCTTCCTAAAGACGAAACGCTTCGAATACAAGCAGTAGAACGTTTAGTTAACCAAACGCTTATGATGCAAATGGCTGAGCGTATGGGCCTTGAAATTTCAGACAGCCAGTTAGACCAAACTTTAGCTAATATGGCAAAAGATCAAGGCGGCACGATTGCCGATCTTCGTCGTACAATTGAAGCCGCAGGCGAAAGTTTTCAGGCTTACCGAGAAGAAATTCGTAAAGAGATCACCACACAGCAAGTGACTCGCGCCAATGTAGACCGCCGTATCTATATTAGCCAACAAGAAGTAGATAACCTGTTAAAAATAATGGAAAGCCAAGGTCAAAATGCTGAAGAGTACGATATTGGTCATATCCTTATTGATATTCCCAACGATGCAACGCCCGATGAAATTACCAGCGCAAAAACCCGTGCAGACAAAGTTATTGAGCTATTAAACGATGGTCAAGAGTTTAAACGCATTGCGATTTCCTCATCTGGCGGTTCAAAAGCACTCGAAGGCGGACAACTAGGGTACATGGGTATCAACGAAATGCCTTCATTATTTGCTGAGGCTGTAAAAGGCCAAAAGAAAGGCGCGATTGTTGGCCCTCTTCGCTCTGGTGCTGGCTTTCACATAATTAAAGTGCAAGATGTACGTGGTCGCCAATTAGTAGAAACCACTGAAGTTCGCTCTCGTCATATTCTTATCAAACCTTCAATTATTTTAAGTGAAGAAAAAGCGCGCAGCATGCTTGCAGGGTTTGCCAAAGATTTACGCGCAGGAAAAGCTGACTTTGCAGAACTTGCCAAAGAATACTCAGAAGATCCAGGCTCTGCCCTTAAAGGCGGTGAGTATGATTGGACTGACCCTACAACGTATGTACCCGCGTTTAAAGATACTTTGTTATCACTTGATAAAAATCAAATTAGTGAACCATTTAGAACACAATTTGGTTGGCACATAGTACAACTTTTAGATAAACGTGTAGCAGATAAAACTGAGCTAGCTAAACGTAACCGTGCGCACGGCATGTTGTTTAATCGTAAATTTAAAGAAGAAAGTTTTAACTGGCAGCAAGAAATGCGCGAACAAGCCCATGTTGAAATTTTCCCTATAGACGAGTAATTATGACATTACGAATTGCAATTACCCCGGGGGAACCTGCGGGGATTGGCCCTGATTTATTGCTGCGATTAGCGCAGCAACCATGGCAAGCTCAACTGGTCGCTATCGCCGACAAACAGTTATTAAAAGAACGCGCTCAACACTTAGGCCTTAATATTGAACTAATTGATTTTGATGAAAATGCCCCTGCAGCCATTGCGCCTGCAGGTAGCATTTATATTCACCAAGTTGATTTAGGCACTGAGGTTAAGCTAGGTGAACTAGACGACTTAAACGGCCAATACGTACTTGATACCTTACGTATTGCTAGCGAAAAAAACATGGACGGTACCTTTGATGCTGTTGTCACCGGCCCTGTTCACAAAGGGATTATTAATAAAGCCGGTATTTCGTTTAGTGGTCACACTGAGTACTTTGCTCAGCAATCTGGCACCTCAGATGTTGTCATGATGCTAGCGACCGAAGGTTTACGTGTTGCCCTTGTAACAACACATATACCGCTGGCTTATGTATCGCGTGCGATTACCCAAGAGCGCCTAACCAAAGTGATTAGTATTTTAAATCATGACTTACAAACGAAATTTGGTATTGAACAACCAAAAATTTTGGTCTGTGGATTAAACCCCCATGCTGGCGAAGACGGTCATTTAGGTACAGAAGAAATAGAAACGATTTCACCTACGCTTGCGCTTTTAAACAGCCAAGGTATGAACTTAATTGGACCGCTTCCTGCCGATACCCTATTTCAAGATAAATACCTTTCTCAAGCCGATGCCGTGCTTGCTATGTATCACGATCAGGGTTTACCTGTGCTAAAATACAAGGGATTTGGTAACTCGGTAAATATAACCTTAGGTTTACCATTTATCCGCACTTCGGTTGATCACGGTACTGCGCTTGATTTAGCAGGCACTGGTGACGCTGAGGTTGGCAGTTTTGAATTAGCGATCCGCGAAGCAATTAAGCTCGCCCATGAAAAAGCACAAAATCAATGACCGATAAAGTACATTTAGGACACCGCGCCCGTAAACGTTTTGGGCAAAACTTTTTATTTGATGAATCTATCATTGATAAAATAGTCACTGCAATCGATCCTAAGCCACAAGACAACCTAGTAGAGATTGGCCCAGGTTTAGGCGCAATTACAGAGCCTGTTGCCGATTTAAGCGGCCAACTTACCGTTGTAGAGCTAGATAAAGACTTAGCCCAGCGCTTAATTGAGCACCCATTTTTAGGGCCTAAATTAAACGTAAACCAAGGCGATGCAATGAAGTTTGACTTTGCAAGCCTTGTACGCGATGACAAAAAATTAAAAGTGTTTGGTAACCTGCCTTACAATATTTCTACGCCATTACTGTTTCATCTTTTTGAGTTTGCTGATCATATTGAGCACATGCACTTTATGCTGCAAAAAGAAGTTGTAAAACGTATGGTTGCAGGTCCAGGCAGCAAAACATTTGGCCGCTTAAGTGTGATGACGCAATATTACTGCCACGCAATGCCTGTGGTTGAAGTTCCGCCAGAATGTTTTAAACCAGCTCCTAAAGTAGACTCAGCAGTTATTCGTCTTATTCCCAAAAAAGCCGAACAACGAACCGCTAAAAGCGTGAAAATTTTAAACACCGTGTGTTTAGAAGCGTTTAATCAGCGCCGTAAAACACTGCGTAACAGCTTAGGCAATTTACTCACCGCTGATGAGCTTACTAGCATTGGTATAGATATTACCTTGCGCGCTGAAAGCCTAACATTACAACAATTTATTGATATAGCTAATTGGATTTATGACAACAAGCAGTAATATTGGCTCTCCTGTAAAGGTCTCTGTAGAGACTTTTTATGTTGAAGGGCAATCTCAGCCTGAGCTAGATAAATATGTTTTTGCCTACTCAGTGACAATTAAAAACCACAGCCTTTGCAGTGCAACGCTTTTAAGCCGCTATTGGTTAATTACCGATGCCAACGGCAAAGAAGTTGAAGTGGAGGGCGAAGGCGTTGTGGGCGAAACCCCTGTGATAGGTCCTGGCGAAACCTATAAATACACCAGTGGCGCAATATTAGACACCCCCGTAGGTACAATGCAGGGGCACTACACATTGCGCAATGAGTTTGGCTCTGAGTTTGAGGCACCTATAAACGTATTCCGTTTAGCGTGTCCTAATATTTTACATTAGTAAAAAGCGCCATGGCTGATTACGCAATTGGTGATTTACAAGGCTGCTTTAAAGAGTTTAGTCGCTTACTAAAACGGGTTGATTTTAACCCAAGTAAAGATCACCTTTATTTAGTTGGCGACATAGTCGCACGTGGCCCTGACTCGCTGGCTTGCCTAGATTACATTTACCGCCATCAAGACAGTATAAGTGTAACGTTAGGCAATCATGATTTACACATGATTGCTTGCCATTACCTTAATAAGCCGATAAACCCAAAAGACAAACTCGATGCTATTTTTAATAGTAAAAAACTGTCTCACTATATCGCCTATTTGCAAACCCAACCGCTTGCACTTTATTTAGCGCAACACCGCAGCTTTATATCGCATGCAGGATTAAACCCTAACTGGTCTATAAAAACCGCACTTAAACATGCACAGTTTGCTAAGCGTTGTTATCAATCAGCTAATGCAGCCCACTTTTTTAAAAAAATGTATCAGCCACACCCTGCTCTGTGGGATGACGATTTAAACGACTTTGATAAGTTTAGGTACATAGTTAACTATTTTACCCGTATGCGCTTTTTAACCAGTAACAACACGTTAGAGCTTAATGCGAAAGGTGCAATTAACGACAATAAATCGTTAACAGCTTGGTTTGATAACCCTAATATAAAAGCATTAGAAAAAAACTTAATTTTTGGCCATTGGGCCGCTCTTGAAGGGGTTACTCAGCTGAGTCATGTGCATGCGCTTGATACTGGATGCGTATGGGGCGGGGCTTTAACAATGATGGACTTACAAACTAAGCAAAAAATAGTAGAAAAACCTGCGCATTTACCTAAATAAACTGTAAAAACCCACTACATATGTTAAATTTAAATTAATAGAAATTAATTGCTTAACTTATTGGTTAAAAAGCCGATAAGATGTGATTGAAGTACTTTAATTGGAAATCCGTATGAATCTGACAGTAAGCCAACGTATTTGGTGTGGTTTTATATTTATCACCTTATTACTCATAATCATTGGTGGTAACTCTTTAATAAAAATTGCGAGCATTGACCGCTCTACTCAGCAGGTAAACCAGTTATCACTTCCTGCGCTAAATAAAAGCTCAGAGCTACAAGCTGAATTTATTTTAATGAGTAAAGCAGCTCAAGCCAGTTTTTATACCACCTCAAGCGCACAGCTCACCCCTATAAAACAAAAAGTACTTGAGCAAAAAGACAAATTTGATTCACTTCATGCTGAACTGCAACGCGTAGTAAAAAACGATGCATCACTGAGCCAAAAAAGCCAAGCAGTAGAAAAAACCTACCTAAGCTTTTTAAGTACAGTAGAAAACTTATTAGCTGATAAAGACAAGCAACTAGCACTAAATAAAACCCTTATAGCACAACTAGAAACAATAGAGATTGCTGCGGAAGATGCTAATTCAGTTGTGCTCGATATTACTGACATTGATAACTTTGAGCAAAATCACCCCCGCGCTTATCAAGCTGCTAATAACCTAGAAAACAATTTTATGTCGGTAGTTAGCAACAGTACCGATATGCTTACTGTAAAAACAACGAACACTTTAGATATTGTTAAAAATGAACAGGCCTATTACCTTGAAGAGGTCATTCGTACTTTAGCTTTAATAAAGCCTGCTATAGAGCAAGACAACAACGATTTATATAGTGATTTACAAGAATACGTTGATACGTTAGTAGAAAATATAAGTGGAAATAATAGCCTAGCAGCTAACAAGCAACGTCTTATTGACGCCATTGCACTAACCGAAAAAGAACTTGCGCAGTCAGAGCAGGCAACCACAATGGCCCTGTCGCAAATTGACGATTTAGTCACGCAGACAAGTGCTGTCGCTTACAAATTACAAGAAGGCGTCCGTGAGGATGTTGATTCAGCTACTTTGTGGACGTGGGCAGGAATGATCATCGCGACGTTGATTGCAATTGCAATAGCGATTCTTACCGTTAATAGAATTACCAAGCCACTGGCTGAGGTAAATCGAATTTTAGATATTGTGGCCAGCGGCGATATGACCCAACGCTTAGATGACTCTGCCAAAGATGAATTCGGCGAACTATCAAGAAGCTGCAACACCTTAATAGATAGCCTACGAAGCTTAATTAAGGGTATTATTTCACGCTCAACTCAATTAGCAGCAGCCTCTGAGCAAACATCGGCTATTACCGGTGAATCAAGCCAAGCTATCCGAAATCAACAAGCCCAAGTAGAGCAAGCGGCAACTGCCACAACAGAAATGAGCAGCACGTCACAAACAGTTAGTAATAGCGCACAACAAGCCCTTGATGAAATTAAAAATGCTGACAAAGAAGCTGAGCGCGTAAAAGGTATTTCTCATCAAAACAAAGCCACTATTGAGCAACTTGCTCACGAAGTGGATGATGCCGCCAGTGTTATTAACAAACTACATCAAGATAGCGCTTCGATAGGCAGTATTTTAGATGTTATACGCGGTATTGCTGAGCAAACCAACCTATTAGCACTTAACGCTGCAATTGAAGCGGCACGTGCCGGTGAATATGGCCGAGGTTTTGCGGTAGTAGCCGATGAGGTACGCTCACTAGCTAGTAAAACGCAAGAGTCGACCCAAGAGATACAATCGATGATTGAGTCACTTCAAAGTGGCGCAGAAGCAGCTGTAACAGCAATGGATAAAGGTAAGCAGCAAGCGGTATCGTGTGTTGAGCAGAGCGATTTAGCAAGCAGCGCATTAGACTCAATTACGCTTGCCGTATCGCAAGCACATGACGTTAGCGAGGAAATATCGACTGCAGCACAAGAGCAGCAACAAGTATCACAAGAAATTAGTGAACGTTTAGAATCAATTGTTGCTATTGCAGAGCAAACTGCTGAAGGCGCAAATCAAACCAACATTTCAAGCTCAGAAGTGGCCAAACTCGCTGAAGAGTTAAGAATCTCGGTAGAAAACTTTAAGGTATAATACCAATCGTATTACGCCAAAATCAAAGCAATAAAAAACCCGATACTGAGTAACAGTATCGGGTTTTTTATTTTAACGCTTACCTAGCAGCACGTTGGCGGTTCCCGCCCACTTTAGGTTTAGTGTTAGCCTTTTTAAATTGGCTAAAGCCAGTATGGCGCGTTAAGGCTGGGCGCCCTCCCCTACCTTTACCTGCGCCTTTGTGTGCTTTTTCATCGCGGCCTTCTTCTGGCACCAAGCAATTTGGGCCTTTACCAATTAAATTGGCTTTCCCCATACTACGCAATGCCTCGCGGATCATTGGCCAACCCGATGGATCGTGATAGCGCAGTATTGCTTTATGCAAGCGACGCTGACGAGCCCCCTTTGGTACAGGCACTTGCTCTTTGTTATTTTTAATATTACGCAGTGAGTTCATTTCTGTATGATAAATAGTGGTCGCATTAGCCATAGGTGATGGATAAAAGTTTTGTACTTGGTCTAACTTAAAGTCATTAGATTTAAGCCACAGTGCCATGTTAACCATGTCTTCATCTTTGGTACCTGGGTGAGCAGAAATAAAATACGGGATTAAATACTGCTTTTTACCTGCCTCTTTTGAGTACTTATCAAATAGTTCTTTAAATTGATCGTAAGCACCCATGCCCGGCTTCATCATTTTAGACAAAGGGCCATCTTCTGTGTGCTCAGGGGCAATTTTTAAATAGCCACCCACATGATGTGTCACCAACTCTTTTACATAGCGAGGGTCTTGTACGGCTAAATCGTAACGAACGCCTGAGGCTATTAAAATCTTTTTAATACCTTTCACTTCACGGGCTTTTTTATACAAATCGATAGTAGGTGTATGGTCTGTATCCATGTGTTTACAAATATCAGGATAAACACATGAAAGCCGCCTACAGGTGCTTTCTGCTTTTTTACTCGTACAGCGCAGCTTATACATATTTGCTGTTGGGCCGCCTAAGTCAGAAATAACCCCGGTAAAACCAGGCACTTTATCTCTAATCTGTTCTATTTCATCAATAATCGACTCTTGCGAACGACTTTGAATAATACGCCCTTCATGCTCGGTAATAGAGCAGAACGAACAACCGCCAAAACAACCACGCATAATATTAACTGACGTTTTAATCATATCGTAAGCGGGTATTTTTGCATCCCCATAACTTGGGTGCGGTATACGCTGATAAGGTAAGCCAAATACATCATCCATTTCATGGGTTTCGAGCGGAAATGCAGGCGGGTTTACCCAAATATAGCGATCGCCATGGCGCTGAAATAATGCCCGGGCACAGCCCGGGTTTGTCTCTTGGTGCAAAATTCGTGATGCGTGGGCATACAAAGGTTTATTAACACTGACTTGCTCAAATGCAGGCAGTTTAACGTAGGTTTTTTCCCACGGTTTAGGGCGCGCTGGCTGAATAGTAATAGGTTTAGCAGCCTCAGCTTTTAAATCAATACCGGCTTGTTTAAACTCTGATTTACTACACCCTACATCATCAGCGCCATAAGGATTAGGGATTGGATCTATTTTGCCTATTTTATCAATCGCAGTTGAATCACTGCCACGCCAACCCGGTATTGGCTCTTTACGAATAACGGCTGTGCCACGAATATCCTGAATTGTATCCATAGTTTCGCCAGCGGCTATACGGTGGGCCACTTCTACAAGCGGGCGCTCTGCATTACCATAAATAAGGATATCGGCTTTAGAGTCAAATAAAATACTACGACGCACTTTTTCTTGCCAATAGTCGTAATGAGCAATACGACGTAGGCTTGCTTCAATACCACCAATCACAATGGGCACGCCTTTGTAAGCTTCACGTAAACGCTGAGAGTAAATCATCACCGCACGGTCAGGGCGCTTGCCACCTACATTACCTGGCGTGTAGGCGTCGTCATGGCGCATGCGTTTTTCAGCCGTGTAACGGTTGATCATCGAATCCATATTACCGGCGGTTACACCAAAAAATAGATTCGGCTTGCCAAGTGCCATAAAGGCATCTTTTGATTGCCAGTCTGGCTGAGCAATAATACCGACTCTAAAGCCTTGTGCTTCAAGTACACGGCCAATCACTGCCATGCCAAAACTAGGATGATCCACATAAGCATCACCGCTGATTATAATAATATCGCAGCTATCCCAGCCGAGTGCGTCCATTTCTTCGCGAGTTGTAGGTAAAAATGGTGCAGTGCCATAACACTCTGCCCAATACTTTGGGTATGAGAATAGCGCGCGTTCAGCTTTAAGAGAGCTCATAATTTTGGCCATTGAATAACAAAAGGCGCGAATTATATCCTAATACATTGCTTATTTATACAACATTACCTGCGTATATCGCGCCTTGTTAGTATGTGTCCTGTTTATATTAGTCTTTTTTATTTCGCTCTTTTATAAACTCTAACAGTTCGTGTTCAGGCATGGGCTTAGCATACATAAAGCCTTGTACTTCATCGCACCCTAAGTTTTTTAAAAACTCTGCCTGTTGCTGTGTTTCTACACCTTCAGCAATTGTTTTCAGACCTAATTTAGCGCCAAGCGACACCACCAAAGCAGCAATTGCGCCGGTGTCGTTATCGGGCAAGTCTTTTACAAAAGCGCGGTCAATTTTAAGTCTATCAAGTGGTAAGCTTTGTAAGTAACTCAACGAAGAAAAGCCCGTTCCAAAGTCATCAATCGCTACCTCAACGCCTAACTCTTTTAACTCTTTTAAGGTATTGATTACGGTTTCTAGTTCATCCATCACCACACTTTCAGTGACTTCTAATTCTATATTACAAGGTTTAACGTCATACTTTTGTAAAGTGTTTTTTACTGTTGTCGCGTAGCCCTTTACCTTAAATTGCGGCACAGATACGTTTACAGCAATGCAAATTTCTTCACCCAACGCTTCTAAACGTTTTTGCTGCTGACATGCTTGCTCTAACACCCATTGGCCAATATCAACAATTAAACCGGCGTCCTCTGCTAATGGCACAAACACAGCTGGCGATATAAACGAGCCATCTTCTGATGGCCAACGCAGTAAGGCTTCGCAACCAATTAACGATAAATTATCGAGGGAAAGTTGCGGCTGATACCAAACCTGTAACTTTTCTCTGGCAAAGTCATGGCGTAACTGCCTAATAATACCTAAGCGCCAGGCCATTTTATCTTGCATATCAACTTCGTAGTAAACCCCTTCTTTGCATTTAAGCTTTTTAGCTTGATTAAGCGCAATATAAGCAACTTTGAGTGTGTCTAAACCTGTGCTTTGAAAGTCTTGCTGCTGACATAAACCAATTCTAAAATCGATGGGCAAAATATGCTCACCAGCTTTAAAAGGTACATTCAGTACATCGTTAAAGTGTTCGAGATTAAACTCTGTTTGGCGAATAATAAAGCCGAAAACATCCGCACCAATACGTGATAGTAGCTTTGCGTCGGGGTAAGCGTCTTTAAGCCTTTTTACGATTTCAATGAGTAAATAGTTGCCAATTTCTTGCCCTAAGCCATTATTGATATCTGCAAAACCAATTATATCAATTAATACAAAAACGTAGTCATTCACATGTGGTTTTTGATAACGCTCCACCCGCTCTATAAAATTAGTACGGTTAGAAATACCTGTGAGTACATCTTTGTAGGCTGCATCTCTAAGCTTTACAAACAGCCTAACGTTATCAAGGGCTACACTCACATTAGTAAGAAAAATCTCTGCAAATTGTAGCTGTGCTTCACTTGGTTTATGCTCACACGCTAAATAAATGGCAGCCTGACGATGCTTACTTTTTACAATAAAGGTCATGCTCGAGTCGCTTTGAGTATGCTTTGCAGTTTCAAAACATTGCTCAACTTGCTCTAAGGCCATACTGTCTACATTAATAAGCTTTTCGCCAAAGTAGCTTTCATAATGACCGCTTCCTCCAAGCACCTGTATGTGGTTTTCGCCATCAAGTTTACTGCACACTAGCCCAACCTGCTGGGACTCTAAAATAATGCCTAAGTGTTTAATAATTTCTTTGCACAGTACTTTAATATCGGTGAGACCTAAAATAGACTTTGATGCCGAAACAATAGTGTTCATCGCATCACTTTGATACTCAAGCTTGCATACTTGCTCGTACGAGCGTATCGCTGTAATGAGCGATGTCACAAGCTTTGAGCGGGTCAACTCGGTTTTTGTTTTATAGTCGTTAATGTCGTATTCGCGAATTACTTTTTCTTCTGGGGTGTTACCCGCTTGGCCTGTACGTAAAATAATTCGTACATGTTGATTATTAAGCTCTTCACGTACACGCTTAACAACTTGTAAACCCGCATCATCAGATTCCATCACTACATCTAAAAATATGACAGATATTGTATTATTGTTTTTGAGTATTTCGATGGCTTCGCTGCCGGAATATGCATCATGAAAACGTAGCCCTGCCCCCCAAAACTCAACGCCCGACAACGCGAGCTTAGTCACTGAATGTATTTCAGGATCGTCATCAACGATCAAAACATCCCAAAAGTCAGATACCTCTGGGGTTATTTCTTCTTCGCTGTCTGGCGCTAAAAATAAAAAATCGCTTTGTTCTGACGACATTATCTTCCCTTTATCAGTTTTAATGCTTAAATAACCTCATACCTATGTACTAAAAATATATTTTTTGGTTTATAGGCTAATTCATACTATAGTCGATTAATAAAAAGTTGTTATATTTCAAACTAAAAAACTCGTAAAAGGTGTGCATATTAAATTTTTTAAAAACCTAATAAAAACGCTCTCATTGTTAATTTTAGTGGCTATTTTGATTGGTTTAACGCTTCCGCAAAATTACAGCGTCAATAAAAGCATACAAATAAATGCCAAAGTAGAAACTGTTAAATTGCTCGTGTCAGACTTTAGCCTATGGCATACATGGTCACCTTGGGGCAAAGTAGACCCAAGCATTCGTTTTGCGCTCGGCGAGCCCATCAGAGGTATAGGCGCGCATCAATCGTGGCAAAGCGATTGGGGCTACGGTGAAATGACCATTACTTCGCTTTCAAAAAATAGAATGACCTTTAATGCGCTTTTAAAAAATGAACATATTATTGAAGGTGAAATTACCTTTAACGAAGTAGAAGATAGGGTAAATGTAACTTGTAAAATTAATGGCCAAACAAACGCCCCGCTAATCTCAGGTTATCTATCGATTTTAAGCGAGTACGTATTAAGCAATACGGTGTCGCTTGGCTTAAATAACTTACAAACAGTGGCGCAATTACGCGACCAAAAAACTCAGCTGGATACAAATGACAGTAAAATCAGCCCAAGCGAGAATTAATCTTGCTAATATAATTGAGTCTTTACTTGGCTACCCAGTAAAAAAAATAACCAGCAATACCGGGCAACCAAGTACAAATCAAAGTTACGGTTCGAAAGGCGATCTAAACCCGCTTTATCACATAAATAGTGATAACCCTATTTTAGCGCGCGCCCAAAAACGCCAAGATTTACTGCTTATAAAACAGCAACAAAACATAGAAACCATTTTAGCTAAAGCCATGGAATTTTGCCCCGACGTGGCAAGTAATAAGCAACCCGATGCCGACTGGATTGAGCGCTTTATTGCCCTATGTGAAGACACCTCTAACGAGTCAATGCAAACATTGTGGGCTAAAATTTTAACTGGCGAGACACTCAACCCTGGTACTTTTTCTATAAAAAGCTTACAAACACTCAAACACATGACCCAACGTGAAGCAGATGCATTACAAAAATGTGTATCGCTGAGCAGCTACAACGCAAAAGATGACAGCCACTTTATTTTATTAGGGTTTTATAAAAAGCCATCGCTTTTTGACTTGTTACGAAAAGGCAATAAGGTGTCGCTTAATTTAGGAAAAACGGGGATCAGCTTTCCTGATATTCTAACACTTATGGATCTTAATTTACTCTACAGAAAAGAGATAGAATCGGCGGTATTAAAAGCAGGCCAAGAACTCACCCTGTCGTTTTTATCGCAAAAAGTGACATTAAAAGCTAAAAGCAGTGACTTGGTATTAAGCTATTATAAGTTTACGCAAACTGGCGATGAGCTTTCTAAACTCATAAACTACCCTGTAAATAAGGTGTATAAGCAATTAATTAATAATGCACTGGAGGGAGAATTTGATTTAACGTGGCATGCTAATAAATAGCACACCACGTTTTAAGCTCACTAATTAAAAGTGAACCTGAATACCCGCAAATGGGCCTGATGCGTCAATATCGGTATTGATATCATCAACATCATCAAGCTCAAGCGTCATTGAACGGTAACCCGCTTTAACTGCAACATCTACAGCCAGGTTATCAATAAGTTCATACGCTACGCCTACTTGATAGTCTTGTACTTTGCTATCGTCGATAGCTAAAAAGCTGCCTTCAAAAAACACACTTAAACCTGTAAAGGGTAAGCCTGCTTCAGCGCGGCCGTACGCAAGTGGTACAAAACCTGAAAAATCAACAGTTTCAGAGAAGTTAGTACCACCTTGCTGAGTAGTACCAGTGACAACAACGTCACCGTCAAACTGCTTTGCGTTTAAGCCTAAATCAATTGAAATTAAATCGTTATCAAAAATTTCGTAATAAAGAATGTAATCAATGTGAGTTAAATCACTTAATGTGTTTGCCGTTGTACCAACCACATAATCTGAGCCATTAAAGCTAAACGTATCAGTAAGGGTTGCTGAGCCATTAAGTTCAAGCTCTGTATATTTAAGCTTTAGGTTAGGAACTAATGGCACAGGGTGTTCTAGCGCCGCATAGTAGCTAATAAAAGTTTCGTCTTCAAAATTAAAGTCTTGTGGTGCGTTATCTTTGTAAGAAAACTGACCGTCATTATCTGACTGCCAGCCATCAACACCTACATATAAACCTAATAAAGTGTCTGCCTGTGCTGCAGGGGCTAAACATGCCATGGAAAGGGCAGCTGCTAAACAATACTTTTTCATTTTTTATCCTTGAGCTAGTAGTTCGCTAAGTTCGATTAAAGCCGCATTGGCTCTTGAAATATAATTTGCCATTACTAAAGAATGATTTGCTACAAAGCCAAAGCCATTCCCATTTAAAATCATTGGGCTCCACACGGTTTCTTGTGTTGCCTCAAGCTCACGTATAATTTGCTGTAAGCTTACACGGGCGTTTTTCTTTTCAAGTACATCTGCAAAGTCGTATTCAACCGCTTGTAAAAAGTGTAATAACGCCCACGTTGCACCACGCGACTCGTAAAATACATCGTCTATTTCCCACCACGACGTCCTTACTTGTTGCTGAAGTGGTGAATAGGTTGCCTGCGTGTTAGATGAGTTACCTGCTAAATCAGTATTTACCTTGTCTTGGCCAACACTTGCACTTAAGCGCTGGCTTAAACTGCCTAAACGCTTTTCGGCTTCTTTTAACCAGCTACGTAGGTTATCTGCACGTGAGTAAAATTGGCTATCTCGCTCATGCTCGTTAGCAATTTGAGAGCGGTACACTACTAAATAGTCAATTCCCTTTTGGTACTCTCCCTCGGCACTTGGCCATGCCCATGCCTCAGAGCTAATATTAAACTGCGGCTGCGCTTTTTTAAGCGCTTCATGTTCGGTTGATTGCGACTGCGAACGGCTAAAATCTTTACGCATAGATAGGGCTAAATCACGCACCATTTCAAGCGCGCCATATTCCCATGCAGGCATATCATCCATTATCACACTTGGGGGCATTACATCGTTTGATAAATAGCCACCTTGCTTATCAAGTAAAGTGCTAGCAACAGTAATGAGTGTTGTGGTTGTTGTGTAGCCCGTTACCATTTTTTCACTACGCGCTTGTGCCGTCTCTTTTGCATGAGTAACCACGTTAAAGCGTGCCGGCTCAATACTCCAATAAACAGCAATAGCGTAAAAAATAATAAGTAGTGCAATCAATGCACCAGCTATTTTTCCTTTGTGTTGCGACATTTATCCTCCTAGTGATGAGCGTGTTGTTTTTTAGATGGCTTAGAATTCGCGGCTTGCGCTTCAAGTGAGACCACCTGAGCATTAGTAAACAAGCGATTACCGTCACTAAAATATAGCGTGAGTTTACGTTCTTGCCCTACTTTTAGTGGTTCTTGTGGATCAAATACCATTAAATGGTAACCACCAGGCTGAAAGCTTAAGCTTTCATGGCCCTTAATGGTAACAGCGTTAACTTGTTGCATTTTCATCATACCATTGACATGTGTATGCTCATGAATCTCTACTCTGCCTAAACCTTCAATGGTTGCTTTGGTTAATTTAGCAACACCGCCACCGTGGTTAGAAATTGTTAAATAGCCAACACTCGATTTACTGCCAGGCAAAAACGCTCTTACTTGCGCATGGCTTACTTCAAGTTTAGCTTCGTCTGTATCGTGGCTGTGCCCAGCATGTGCAGCAACCGATGACGAAAACACATTAAACATTAACGCCGAGGCCATAAAAAAGCACTGCTTCATCATCGCTTTGTTCCTTGTGAAAGCATAAATTTCACTTTAAATTTAACATAGTTAACTAATAATAGTCAGTTAAATTAAGGCTCAAGAGGTTACTTTTTTGTTATCGAGCACCAACCAACACAGTACAGCTACAAATAATAAAGGCCACGCTATCATTACCGAGCCAAATAACAGCGCCAAAATGGTCCCAACTAATGCAACAACCCCTGCGCCGATTAATCCCATGGTTATTAAAGCCATAACAGCTACTACAGCAATAATGGCGACTAATACGCCGGCCAACTCTAGTCCTACCCAGCTCATATCTGCAATCCACAACGGGAACTGCCATGAATCAAAATGTATTAACGACACCGCATCAGTAAAAAGTAATACATAAACAACAACACATATTGCTAAGGTTTTCATATCCCTCTCCTAATACGCGCGCTCTTCAAGGCAACAATGAGCTATAAAGTAACCAAGCGCCACTGCAAACGGAAAACTGATAAATAATAAAATAGTCACTAAGCGTGTTGACCACACCGGAAAATCAAGGCGACGCGCTAACCCGCTACAAACGCCCGATATTTTTTTATTAAGCGAGTCTTTGTACCAACCACGCTGTGTTTTAAAGTTATCCATACTCAACTCCTTAGGCGTTTGGCACTGTTGTATTGATATTATTATGTTTAACACTGGCTTTTAAACGAGCCAGCTCTGCATCTATTTTTTCATTTTTTTCTAAAGACGCTATTTGCTCAGCGGTTGAACGTGCCGTATGTGTAAGTTCATAAGCATCAACTTGTGCCTCTATGCCTTCCACTTTTTGCTCTATCATTTCAAAGCGAGACAAGGCATTGGCAACATTGTCGCTGTGTAATTGCATATTCACTTTTTCACGTGCAACAACAATATCGTGGCGTTTTATTAATTGCGCTTGTTTAGTTTTAGCGTGCGCCATTTTTTGTTGTAAACGTTCACAATCCGCTGTAATTTTCTTTATCGACTCTTTAAGCTCATCTAGCTGCGTGTTTTTTTCAGCAATTTTGTCGTGTACTTGTTGTTTTTCTAACAAGGCAGACTTGGCTAAATCATCACGGTTTTTGGCAATGGCAAGCTCTGCCTTTGTTTGCCATGAGGTTAAATCTTTTTGTTTTTGTGCGATTTGGCGTTTAAGCGTTTTTTCTTCGCACAGTAAGGCAGCAGCAGTGCTTCTGCACTCATTTAATGCCTCTTGCATTTCACTTAACATAAGGTTGAGAAGCTTTTCAGGGTCTTCAGCTTTATCTAGCATGGCTGCTATATTTGATTTGATAACGTCATTTACGCGATTAAATACACTCATTGTTTTGTCCTGTTGTTTTAATTGATAACAACAAGAGGATTCCAAGAGTTATGCCAAACTCTTAAAAAATAAATATTACACTTTAAAAACATACACTTAAACTTTAGAAGGTGTCATTGCAAGTGACCAAAAGCTGAACGTAAAAAAGTGTAATTAACTAATATTTTGATCTTTTGACTAAATTTTAGGATCAAAAAAGCCACTAAAAAGTGGCTTAATTTAAAATTTATACAGCTTAAGTTTATTCGGGTACAAAACTCAGTGCTTTATCCATAACCGACAAATCAGCCTGTTTACCATGGCCATTTTCTGAAAGGTGACGTCTAAATCCGCGCGCCCCAGGCTGCCCCTGAAAAATCCCCAACATATGACGTGCTATATGCCAAAAATTAGCACCTAAACGCATTTCTTCTTCGATGTAATCGTACATAGCACGCACCACATCGTGACGCGTTTGAGTATTAGCCACCTCACCGTAAATTTTTTCATCCACTTCATTAAGCATAAATGGGTTGCTATATGCTTCGCGGCCAATCATAACGCCGTCTATGTGCGCTAAATGCGCAAGGCTTTCTTCAATCGTTTTAACACCGCCGTTAATACTTAAATCGAGCTGTGGGTAGTCTTTTTTTAGCTGATAAACACGTGGGTAATCAAGAGGCGGGACTTCACGGTTTTCTTTAGGACTTAAGCCATTCAACCACGCTTTACGGGCATGAATAATAAAGTCATCACAGCCAACTTTGTGGCTAGCTTCAATTAACGCACATAAAAACTCATACGAGTCTTGTTCATCAATACCAATGCGCGTTTTTACCGTAACCGGAATATCTACTTCGCTTTTCATTGCTGCAACACATTGTGCAACCAGATCAGGCTCAGCCATTAAGCAAGCACCAAAGCGCCCGTTTTGCACCCTATCTGATGGGCAGCCTACATTTAGATTAATTTCATCGTAGCCACGCTCACCCGCAAGTTTTGCACATTTAGCAAGCGCATCAGGGTCCGAGCCACCCAGTTGCAAAGCAACCGGCCCTTCGTGTTGATTAAAGTGTAAGTAATCGCCACGCCCAAATAAAATAGCCCCTGTGGTGATCATCTCTGTGTATAAAACAGCGTGCTTAGTCATCTTACGATGAAAAGTACGGCAATGACGATCTGTCCAATCTAACATGGGGGCAACTGAAAAGCGCCTGTTTAATGTAGGGTTATCTGATGTGCGTTTTTGCAATGTAAAAGCCTCGGGGATTATAAGTAAATGCGCCCATAAAAAGGCGCTGTATTCTACACAAAAGCCTAATTAGCATCAATGTTAGCTGTATATTTGTAAACCAAAATAATGCGCAATACCGTTGAGTATATTTGTCACAGCCACTGAGCTTAAAATTAACCCCATGATTCTACTTATAATGCTTGCGCCACTGTCGCCTATTAGCTTATGCACGTGATTTGCGAGTAACAAAAGTACAAGTACAACAACAAGTACAGCCAGCATCATCGACGATGTAGTAACTTGCTCAACCCACGTATATTCTTCGTTGCGCGTCATCAGTACAGCGCCTAGCATAGCACCAGGACTAGCTATAGAGGGAATTGCTAACGGAAAAATAGCGGTTTCTGTGCTGTCACGTACACTTTTAATTTCAGACTCGGGCTTACTTTCACCAAAAATCATTGAAAGCGCAAAAATAAGCAGTACTATGCCACCGGCTATTTGAAACGCCGAGAGCGGTATTTCAATTGCATTTAACAGTTGCTCGCCAGCTATAACAAAAAACAGTAAAACCACTGCAGATACGCCTACCGCTTTGAAAACAACTTTTCGTTTAAACTTTTCATCCTCCCCGCGTGTCACAGCAATAAATACAGGCACTGTACCTATCGGGTCTATCACCGCAAAAAAGAAAATAAATATAGCTATTAATTCATGCATTAATGGGCTTCCTAGATAAAAAGTGTTTAATAAAAACGCTGCAAGTACAACACAGTATGTTAGTATATCACGGTAGCGTAAGGATAAGAGAATGATGAATATAGAATCACTCGTAAGTAAAGCAAAACAAGTTTGTGACAACCGCGGCGCGCGTTTTACGCCAATCCGCGAAAAAGTTTTTCGTTTGTTAGCCAGCGCGCAAGGTGGCGTAGGGGCATACGATTTACTCGAGCAATTAAAAATGACAGAGTCAGGCGCAAAACCTGCAACGATTTATCGTGCGCTAGACTTTTTATCAGAGCTGGGGTTTATTCACAAAATAGAAAGCACCAATGCATTTATGCTTTGTCATCACTTTGATCATATTCATCCTGTGCAGCTATTAATTTGTGACACTTGTGGGTTTGTAAAAGAGCTGCACTCTACCGTTATTTCTCACGAACTGAACAACTTAGCAGCAGAAAGCGGCTTTGTTGTATCAGGACAAACTATTGAAGCACATGGTAAGTGTGAGTCTTGTAGAAGCTAAACCCAAAGTTTGTTTTAAAGCTATACTCATATACAGATAGCCACTTTAGCACCAATTTTAAGAGTACCTAACATGAATGTTGAGTTCATTAATCCATTTTTATCTTCTTTGATCAATGTGTTATCTACAATGGCACAAACCGAGTTAAAACCAGGTAAACCGCGTATCAAAACAGACGAAGTCGCCTGCGGTGATGTATCAGGTTTAATTGGCATGGTGGGCGCGCAAACACGTGGCTCATTTTCAATTACCTTTGATGAAAACTTAGCCCTAACCATTATGGAACGCATGCTTGGTGAACGCCCTGACGGTATTGATGATGAAGTAACTGATATGGTTGGCGAAATTACTAATATGGTAACTGGCGGCGCTAAAAATTTACTCGGCGAAAAAGGCTATGATTTTGATATGGCAACTCCGATTGTTGTCGCTGGTAAAGGCCACATCATCACACATAAAAGTAAAGGCAAAAAAATAATTATGCCATTTAGCTGCGATGCGGGTGATGCGAATATAGAAGTTAGCTTTGATAAATTATGAGCTGGCAACAAACTCAAATAACCTTAAAACCGCGCGCCCGAGGATTTCATCTAATTGACGATGAAATACTCGCCCAATTAAATGGGCTTACTAACTATAAAGTAGGCTTACTGCATTTATTTATTCAACACACCTCGGCAAGTTTAACCATAAACGAAAACGCCGATCCAACAGTGCGCATGGATATGGAAAGCCACTTCAACCATTTTGTACCTGAGCGCCAGTCTTATTACCGCCATGATTATGAAGGCGACGATGATATGCCAGCCCATATAAAAACCAGCACGCTAGGGTGTGAGCTAAGTATCCCTATCAGCAACGGACGTTTAGCGCTAGGTACATGGCAAGGTATTTACTTAGGCGAGCATCGTGACGCTGGCGGTGCAAGACGTATTATAGCGACCTTGCAAGGCGAAACCTTTTAACCTTGGATTGACCTCCCCTCCCTTACTTTTACCCGCGCCACTTCGCATTATTTAAACCCCTTTATGCCGCGCATATTTAATGGCTTCATAGGACCTTACGTAAAACAACTAAGCTATTTTTAGGTAGGAAGTATAGCTATAGCGAGGCAAAAATTTGCTATTTAGTCGTTCTCGGCAATTGTTCCTGCATTGCTCTACCTTCTGCATCCATGCAGCCATAAATGAGGTTTTTTTAACTTTGGTAGTGGCACGTTTAGCACCGCAAAATGATTAAATATTATTGCTCATTGTCATTCTTTAATTATTTTTTGTACTGCTAGATTAAAAGCTCAGTGCAATATAACCATTATGAATAAATTGCGTAGGTAAGATAAAAATATTGTTTTAAGACGTTTTTGTTTTAGTGGGGTATTTAGAGAGATTGGAGCGGCACACGAGGCTCGAACTCGTGACCTCGACCTTGGCAAGGTCGCGCTCTACCAACTGAGCTAGTGCCGCTTTATAATTAGTCAATAATTTTACGCTTAAGCGCGACAGGTCGCGTTTAACATTCTGGCAACTGAGCTAGTGCCACTTTATAACTTACTCAAACACACCAACCCCGCGGGGGTTATCGTCTTGAGCGGGGCAGGATTCTACAATAATCTAATGTGTTTGCAAGTGTTTTTTACAAATTAAAGAATTTTTCTCTATACACCTTTAATTCCATAATAGAATCTTTAATGTCATCAAGCGCAAGGTGTGACCCTTTTTTATTCACCTGTGCCAAAACTTCGGGCTTCCAACGTCGGGCAAGCTCTTTAATCGTGCTTACATCTAAATTGCGATAATGAAAAAAGTCTTCAAGCTCGCGCATGTATTTATTCATAAAGCGTCGGTCTTGCCCTATTGAGTTACCACACATAGGTGATTTACCCGCCGGCACCCACTGCTTTAAAAAATTAAGCGTTTGTTCAACCGCATAAGCCTCATCGTATGTACTGGCTTTACAACGCGCTGTTAAACCAGATTTACCGTGCTGCGTAGTACACCATTCGTCCATGCCATCTAGCAGCTCATCACTTTGATGAATAGCTATAGTAGGACCTTCCGCGAGTATATTTAAATCGGCATCAGTTACTACTGTTGCAATTTCGAGTATTTTATCCGTGGCAGGCTCAAGCCCAGTCATTTCCAGATCAAGCCAAATTAAATTAGATTCATTAATAGTCATAGTAACCTTAAACAGTGCTTTTCTTTAGATCCAACGCATTTCGATATATCATATTAGCATCAACCGTCGAGCTAAAGCTTTTTTTATACCATTTTGGTTAATTAAGTAATCTATTTTGAGGTAGTAAAACCTTGTCGATAGCAAGGCAAAAATTTTGTTATTTAGTTGTTCTAAATGAGAAATTTTTAACGTAGCTAGCGTCAGGTTTAGCCACTCAAAATGGTTAGGTATTGCCAACTGGTATTAACGCAAAGCCGACATTTAAACCAAGGTTATAGGCCTAAAGTGGCAAAACAGAAAAAATTAAGTAAAGGCCAATCTCGCAGGATCAAGGCTAATCATCAAAAGCGCTTAAATAATGCCGATACAAAACCGGCAAAAGGTGGCGCACAAGAATGGCAAACAGATAATCTGGGCGCAACCGAAAACGCCGTTGTGATCAGTCGATTTGGCCAACACGCCGATGTAGAAACACAAGAAGGTGACGTATTACGCTGTAATATTCGCCGCACCGTTACAAACTTAGTGTGTGGTGACGAAGTATTATTTCGCCGCGCAAAAGTAAGTGAAGGTGACTTAGCAGGTGTTATTGAAGCAACACAAGAGCGTCGCTCGCAACTTACGCGTCCCGACTTTTACGATGGCGTAAAAGTAATCGCTGCAAATATTGACCAAATTTTAATGGTGTCGGCCGTATTACCAGAGTTTACGCCCAGTATTATCGACCGATATTTGATTGCCTGTGAAGACATGGGCATAGAACCTATTTTAGTACTTAATAAAATCGACTTAATTAACGATGAAGGCTTAAACGAGATTCAAAAAATACTCGATATTTATCGAGGCCTTGGTTATCAAGTGCTGCTTGTAAGTAGTGTAACCGGCGAAGGTATAGAGGATTTAAAAAGCGTACTGGTTGATAAAAATAATATTTTTGTTGGGCAAAGTGGCGTGGGTAAATCAACCTTAGTTAACACGGTACTTCCTGATGCCGAAATATTAACAAAAGAAGTATCAGAAAACAGTGGCTTAGGGCAACATACCACCACTGTATCACGCTTACATCACCTTCCAAGTGGTGGTAACCTAATAGACTCACCAGGCATACGTGAGTTTGGTTTATGGCATTTAGAAGTAGAACGTGTTACTTGGTGCTTTAAAGAATTTAGAGAGTTTATAGGTGGGTGTCGCTTTAGAGACTGTAAGCATTTAAACGACCCAGGCTGTATAATTCAACAAGCGGTAGCCGATGGCGATATTTCGCAAATGCGATTTGACAGCTACCACCGTATTTTAGAAACAATGGCCGACGGCCGTGCTGGTGCACGTGCACCTCGCGTTTAATTTAGGAAACAATCTGTGAGTTTAGACAAATTTAAAATTGCAATGCAGTATGCAATGCCAAAGCACTTTATTTCACGCGTAGTAGGTAAATTAGCAGCAGCAAAAGCAGGTGCTTTAACTACAACGCTCATTAAACTTTTTATTAAGCAATATAAAGTAGACATGAATGAAGCCTTGCATGAAGACCCAGGATACTACAAAACGTTTAATGAATTTTTTACCCGCCCATTAAAAGAGGGTGTGCGTCCAATGGCGCAAGGCGAGAACGTCATCACGCACCCTGTAGATGGTGCTATTAGTCAACTAGGCGACATTGTTGATGGCCAGTTAATACAGGCAAAAGGTCACGATTACAGCCTACAAGCACTCTTAGGTGGTTCTGAAGATGATACAACGCCATTTTTAGGCGGCAAATTTGCAACTATTTACCTAGCGCCAAAAGACTATCACCGTATCCATATGCCGATAGATGGCACACTGAGTAAGATGATTTATGTACCGGGCGACTTATTTTCGGTAAACCCGCTTACAGCACGGAATGTCCCTAATTTATTTGCGCGTAATGAGCGTGTAGTGGCTATTTTTGAAACCGAAATTGGCCCACTTGCAATGGTACTTGTAGGTGCAACCATTGTAGCCAGTATTGAAACTATTTGGGCAGGCACAGTAACGCCACCAGCCGGTAGCGATGTGTTTAGCTGGAACTACCCAACTCAAGGTGAAAATGCCATCACCCTTAAAAAAGGTGAAGAAATGGGCCGCTTTAAACTAGGTTCAACAGTGGTACTTGCATGGGGTGCTGACAAAGCAGATATTTTAGACGACCAGCTACCTGAAACAGTAACGCGTTTAAACACCGCATTTGCAACAATTAAAGAAAGTGAAGAGCTGTAAGCTGTAAGCTGTAAGCTGTAAGCTGTAAGCTGTAAGCTGTAAGCTGTAAGCTGTAAGCTGTAAGCTGTAAGCTCGGTGGGGCCTCTTTGTGAAATGGTTTTAACGTCCCCCGACTA
>NZ_PNCT01000036.1:0-8730 GCF_005887365.1 Pseudoalteromonas sp. S3785
TAACTTGACGAACTTTTGTAAGTTAATCAATTTTGTAGCTGATAGCTGATAGCTGATAGCTGATAGCTGATAGCTGATAGCTGATAGCACCGTAGGTTGGGTTGAGTGAAACGAAACCCAACACTAAACTAACATTAAACAAAACATTTTTATTTTTTGCTCTTATAACGATTAACAGCCTGACCTAACTTACCCACATACGCTTTAATAAACAGAGAAGGATTTGTTTATGAAACTCGAAGATATCCGCCGTGAATACCTGCAAGACGCGCTAAGCGAAGATAACTTGCAAGATGATCCATTCAAACAATTTGAAACGTGGCTTGAGCATGCTGTGGGCAGTAATATTCCAGACCCAACGGCGATGGTTGTAGCAACGGTTGATGAAACCGGGCAACCTTCACAGCGTATTGTGCTGTTAAAGCATTTAGATGATAACGGGTTTGTATTTTTTACTAATACCGGCTCTCGTAAAGCACAAGAGCTAAAAGGTAATAATAAAATATCGCTGCATTTTCCATGGCACCATATGGAGCGCCAAGTGATTGTATACGGCGAGGCAAAACCATTACCAACATCAGCGGTGGCAAAATATTTTTTATCGCGCCCTAAAGAAAGTCAATTAGCCGCATGGGCATCAGCGCAAAGCCGTCCGGTGTCCTCGCGAAAAGCGCTAATGGAAACTTTTGCCAATATGAAGAGTAAATTTGCTAACGGCGAAATTCCACTGCCAGATTTTTGGGGCGGATATTGCGTAGTGCCTTCTAAAATTGAGTTTTGGCAAGGTGGCGCGCATCGATTGCACGACCGTTTTATATATCAGCGTCAAGCCGATAATAGCTGGCAAATAACACGTTTAAACCCTTAATCGGTTTACGCTGTGAAGTTTATAGACTCGCATTGCCATCTTGATTTTAGCGAATTTGATGCAAATCGCGAATCACTCATAAAAGAGTGTATTGCTAAAGGTGTTGAGCGCTTTGTTGTGCCAGGTATAAGCTTGGTGCAATCAAAGCAGCTAATCGAATTTAAAGCTAAATACCCACAAGTACATATTGCCGCAGGGCTTCACCCTTATTTTTTAGATGATCATAAAGATGCTCACTTAGTGCAGCTATTCGACTTTGCAAAGGTGAACAATAAACAACTGGTAGCAATAGGTGAGTGTGGACTTGATAGAAGTATTGAAGACCTTGAAAAGCAAACAAGATTGTTTGAGCAGCAAATAACGATTGCTAACGAACTGAACCTACCGCTTATTGTGCACCACAGGCAAAGCCATGACTTAATTGCGCAATCGTTTAAACGTTGTAAGCCAAAATGTGGTGGGGTGATACATGCGTTTTCGGGATCACTTCAGCAAGCCCAGTATTATATCAAACAGGGCTTTAAATTAGGGGTAGGTGGGGTTATTACCTATGAACGGGCTGCTAAAACCCGTAATGTTATTGCTCAAATTGAGCCACAACATTTAGTGCTCGAAACCGACTCGCCTTCAATGCCACTTAGCGGTCATCAAGGTGAAATTAATACGCCATTACACATTCCAAATGTGTTCAATGTATTATGTAGTTTAAAGCAGAGTAGCGATAAAGAGACGCTTGCGAAGCAGCTTTATGACTCTTGCTCTGAGGTTTTTTGCATATAGCGGTTTACCTGCCAACGTTTTAGTCCACGCCCTAACTGCCACGTAAAAATACACGCAATAACTAGCATTAACAAAACTTGCCTGCCTAAATCATGAAAATGATTGTGACTGTCTGATATCGCAGCACGTGTTAAATAGGTAATAGAGACAAAGCCAAGAGGCTTATCTATGTCGCTTACAACAGGCTCGACAAACGGGGTTTTTAGTTTACTTATTCCAGGGGTCGACTCTGGTAATTGGCCAAATACATGATGTGACTGCCAATGATCGCTGCTTGCTATAAGCACGCCTTGCTGATCGTATATTGTGGCTGAAAGTACAAACTCGTCTTTACTTATATCGTTGCATAGCGCAGTAAGCTGTGGCTTATTTTTAGCAAGTAATGGCTCTTTAGCATTCAGTGCCATAAATCGGGCTAAGCTTTTGGCAGTGTTATCGGCACTATTATAAAGCAGTTGGTGGCTTTCAAAGCTGCTGTTAACACCTACAAAACTCAGTAATACAAAACAGCCCGCAGCCAATAATAAACGAATAATTCGCTTTCTTTGTGATGCAGATAAAGGGCTTTTTATATGGTTATTTTTCATAGTCACCGTATATGCTACTGACAGCATTTTGATTTGATGTTACAACTACAGTAACTATAACCTTAAATCTACCTCAATGGCGAATTTAGCGTTATGAATCCTCTAAAAGATACGCAAAATTAAAAAAACAAATAACCAACACGGAGACCCCATGTCGCAAACGAACATGGCACAGCCAGCTGCTGAGCAAGCATTACACACTTTAACGCTAAACACATGGTTTAATTATAATGATGGGCAGTTTACTACTGCTCAAACACAACCAGATAAAACCGTTGGGTTATTTAGTATTGCGTTTGCCGGCGATTTTGAACTAAAGCACGTAACTAGCATTATCGAATTTTTAAAAAAGCACGAACTCAATGTAACGGCTGTATGTCACTATCAACCCGACTTAGGGTTAGCCCCGGCTTTGTGTTTTTATAGCCCAGAGGCAGAGCAAAAAATTAATCCGCTTGTGCTAGGGGAGTTTGCAAATTCGCTTGATTGTCAGATAGTGCAAGTTGCCACACCGCCAAACTTATATGAACCAGGCTTATTGGTTATGGATATGGACTCCACCGCCATCACCATAGAATGCATTGATGAAATTGCGCGTTTAGCAGATGTATATGACGATGTGGCTTCTGTGACCGCGCTTGCAATGGCTGGAAAGTTAGATTTTAGCGAAAGTTTAAATCAACGTGTAGCAAAGCTAGCTGGCATAGAGCAAAGCTTAATAGATGAGTTAAAAAATACTTTACCATTAATGCCAGGTATTAAAGCCTTATGCCAAATATTAAAGCAGCATAATTGGTATCTTGCTATCGCATCAGGCGGGTTTGTACCCTTTGCAGAGCGTGTGCAACAGCTTATTAATTTAGATGAAGTACATGCTAATGTGCTTGAGTTTGCAAACGACAAGCTCACAGGTAAGGTCTCTGGTACTATAGTTGATGCGCAGCAAAAAGCGGTTGTTTTAGAAACACTGCAACAAAAGTTGGGCTTAGCAAATACGCAAACGGTAGCCATTGGCGATGGTGCAAACGATTTGTTAATGATGGAAAAAGCAGGGTTAGGCGTTGCCGTACATGGTAAACCAAAAGTGGTGGAGCAAGCTCAAGCAGCTATATGTAAGGGGTCGTTATTACAGTTACTGTACATGCTGGCAATTCCTTTAAATAAATAACCACAGCATAAGTTAAACCGCTTAGCGCAAGCGGTTTAACCACAACAGTTTTCTTCGGCCCATTTGGGCTACTTGCTTTTGATCTAAATGTAAATGGCTAAGGGCTTCGTCGGTTATATCTACAATATCACCCACGCCAGATACTGCCCATAGCGCTTCTTCTATATCCTTTGCTTTGTGCATTGCATATTGGCTTACATACTTTAGCTCATTTGATAGATAGTCTGTATCTGGGCGCCCAGTACGCGATAAATATAAGCGCATTACAAATACCAGTTCAGATTTAACGCCTGCACTAATTTGCTCGCTAAAGCTTGAATAGTTTTCACCTAGTACGCATTGGCTTGTGACAGCCTTTTCAATAGTCTCCTGCTTAGGGTCAAAATTAATCACAAGAGTAAACGGTAAAGGCGGGTCTTGTCGGCTACGGTCTTTGATGCTTGGGGTGATCACATCAATAATTTGTTGTTGCGTTAAAATATGGCTCAGATCAGTTTTGTTATTTAATAAGCCAAAATTTTGTAAAATAACGTGGATAGGGCTGGCATATAAACCAAAACCTATGGCACCTGGAATAAAGTGGCTTGCTTCTTTATGTAAATAAAGCGGGAATTGGCACACACTTTTGGTCACCATATTTCTCAGTGCAGTAGAAAGGCCTTCTATTTTTGGGGCTTCTTCAGATACTTTTAGTTTATCTTTATTACTTTCAATTAATTGGGTAAAAAAGTTAACACCTGCATGTGGTAAGTCAGCCACTCTGTTCGCTTTTAAATTAATGGTTGTTAATGACTTACTAATTGCCATTACTTCGTATTTAAGCTCACTTAAGTTATGTTTTTTAGTTATTTTTTGTAAATCGGGGAAAGATAGTAAAACAATATCACCCTTTTTAAAGCTAACCGGTACGGATGACTCTAATTGCAAACCCATCACCGAAAAATCTCGAGAATGAGCCTGATATTGCTTACCCTCAAACGTAAGTAATGCGGGGGTTTTATATAAGTAGCGTTTATGAGAGCGCAAATTTACATACTCTAACGCAACAATATCTAAATAAGGTGGTTTGTTATGCTTAGCATGGCCAAAATGCTTAAGTTGGTTCACTATCGCCTTATCAAACGGTAATTTTTTATAATTTGCTTGTTCTTCGCTATTGCCAATGGCAGTTAAAACCGCAATGTATTTCACATCTTTTATAAGGCCTGTCACACGTGGCGACGGCGGTTTATTTAGCTTTTCTATGTTTTTACCCGCCGAGTTTGGTAGCGATAACGGAATAAACGAATCATCAGGGTGGCTTGGCATAACTTGTAGCTTAAAACATTGCCAACTATCTTTTTGACTGCCGAATCCTAAAAATAGATTTTTTAATTTAGGGTTGTTATTAAGCTCTGTACGCGTGGCTGAGTAGTAATAGATTTTTCCCGCAGAGACATGTGTAAACGTATATAGATACTCTTCTTTTACGGCGGTTACTTGGCTAAGCATTTGACTAATGCGTTGGTTATTCAAAACGCTATATAAGCAGGGCACTTTTCTTTCATCAGTAAAATAGCGCTGAATAAAAATGTTATTTTCAGTTGTCAGGCTCAAACTTGGGACTATATGGTCGCCTTTTTTACTTAAAAATACGTATAAAGAGGTAACACGGGGGATATAATATTGCTCATAACCTTTAGAAACTACTGCATCAAGGGTGTTATCTAAATTCACTTTATAGCGGCGTTTATTGCCGTTTATAAAGCTATCTAAAAACTCATCAAACTTTTCATTTTTTTCTATATAAGTGCGCTTTAAACGAATGTGGTTATATTCACGAGATATGTTTTCAACTGCCACGACTTCATATTGAATGCCGTTTTTAAGGCCTAACTCAAAATCTTGTTCAAGCCCAACCAGGCGCATGGCAATGAGTTGCCCTTTTTTAATAACTTGCCGAGTAGAAAGTTTAATTTTACAGCCACTTAAAGAAATGTCTGACGTGCTAGCGGCAATATTTTTATGATCATTGTACTCAATTTTAACTTTAATTGAGTAGTTCATCCGCTCTTCAGAGCGACTTTCGTATGAGGCAAATTTTATTACGCTGGTAGTTAGGGTATCGTTTTCGGCTTGCGCATCACTTTGCTCTTGCGCTTGCTTTTGCAGTACGCGATGGTTGTTTTCGGTATTCATTACTGCTTCGTATACTGCTAACGTATAGCCGCCGTGTTGCTTAAGGGCTGCTTCAAAAACCTCTATGGCAGTATCATCCATAAAATGTTGTTTGCCATTATGCTCATATGGGCGCACTTGCCCGGTAACTAAGCCCCGTAGGTCTACAAAGCGGGCTACTGGCTGAGATAGGCGCGACATTTCCATTTTCATCAAAAATTGCTCAGGCTTTGTTAAACCGGCCGTTTTAGATTTGAAAATTTGGTCGAACTTCGCGTTACCTAAATAGGTTTTTAACTCATTTACGAGACTTTCGTGTTTGAGCAGTATGTCTTCAGCCATTTATAAATCGTCACCGTCTAATTGAAAAGTAGGTATACTGTAAAGTCCATTTATTTGAAAATTCAATAAACGTAACATCGCACCACAGTGTTGATATAGGTACGGTTTTTCGTATAAGTACAGTTTAACTCTTGTTATTATGTGTTAAATGCCAAATTGTTGGCAAGTTACTTCAAAGCATATAAAAGCAATAAGTATGCCCTAAATTAGGGCAAAATAAAAAGTAGTATGTGTTTGTATTTAAAGTAGAAACAAACTACGTGTAACGAATGTTACACTGTAAGCACATTGCTTCAATGGTAATATCTATTCTTAATAGTAAACGCTCAAATTAAACAATAGTAGGTAAGGTTATAAATGGCTAAAGCGGCAAAAGTAGAATTTGTTTGTACAGAATGTGGTATGAACTATCAACGTTGGCAAGGTCAGTGTCGCTGTGGTGCATGGAACACGTTGGCAGAATTTAAACCCTCAGCAGGACAAAGTAAAAAAGCGGCTGCGCGAGCAACGGTAGGTGGCTATGCAGGTGGTATTGGCGGCGGCTCTAAAAAAATTGACGATGTAGCCACCACAGAAGCCGAAAAGCAACTAACCGAAATAGGTGAACTTGACCGTGTACTAAGCGGCGGGGTAACCACAGGCTCGGTTAATATTATTTCGGGCGACCCTGGGGCGGGTAAAACAACGCTATTATCTGACTTAGTAGCCAGAATGTCGCAGCGTATGCCATCGCTTTATTGTACAGCTGAGGAGTCGCTGTCGCAGTTTAAAAACCGTGTAAACAGACTAAAGCTTAATTACAACGCCGAGGAACTCTATTTACTTTCCGAAACCAGCGTAGAAACCATTATTGAAGAGCTTGATAAAAATAAAATTAAGTTTGCTGTTATCGACTCTATTCAAGCGGTTGTAACCGATACAGCGAATGGTAGCCCCGGTTCGCCTTCGCAAGTAAAAAGTGCTGCGCAAGCGCTTACCCAGTATTGTAAGCAAAACGATGTCACCATGTTTATTATTGCCCATGTAAATAAAAACAACGAAATTGCAGGGCCGCAAACATTAGTGCATATAGTGGATGCTTTATTGCATATTGACACGAATGATGGACAGGTACGTACGCTTAGAGCTAATAAAAACCGCTTTGGCGACATTGATACCGTAGGCATTTTTAAAATGTGCGAGCGCGGCATGCTGAGCGTTGATAACCCAAGCGAGATTTTTTTATCGGGATCAAGTACTGAATCACCAGGCTCTACTATTACGTGTATCCGAAAAGGTAACCGGAACTTATTGCTCGAAATACAATGTTTAACCACCGAAACCGAAGCTGAATTCCCACAGCGAGTATGTGTAGGTTTAAACATGAACCGAATAAAAATGCTTACTGGTATTTTACGTAAACACACCAAAACCAAAATATTCCACGATACGTTTTTTAATATTGTGGGCGGCTTACGAATTGATGAAACCGAAACCTGTATTGATTTAGCGTTAGTGACTGCGCTTTTAAGTAGCTTAAACGAATTTGTAGTACCGCGTACAACCTGCATTATGGGTGAACTTAGCTTAAACGGCGACGTACGCCCAATCGACAGTGGTGTGCCGCGAGTTAAAGAAGCGGCGCAGCATGGTTTTACCGAAATATTCATTCCATTTCGTAATTACCATAAATCGATGGAAGGCTTAGGCGCTAAAATTACGCCTGTAAAAACAGTGCATGAGCTGCTTAGTTTGATTAATTAACGCTTACAGGGATTGCCATGCAATGTTACTCTTGAGCTAATATAACTTACACAAGAACAGAATAAGGAAATAACATGAAAAAACTCGTAATAGCCATAGCCATTGTTGCAGCAGGTGTTGGTGGCATTAGCTACGCAAACTATGTAGCAACCCAAGAAGTACGTACCGAAGTAGACAAGCAGCTAGCTTTAGTAAGCGATCAAACTGGTGCAACGTTTAAATATGCGGGTTTATCGGCAAGTGTTATTTCTAAAAGTGTTGAAATTACTAACATGGAAGTAATAAGCCCTGAAGGTGAAAACGTAGCGCATATTCAAAGTATTGAAGTAACCGGTTACGAAACCGATAAAATATCGCCACATACATCGTTTACAGTAAAAAGCTTCCAGTTCGATAAAGACTTTGTAGCAAAACTACCTGCTGATACAAACGAAATGCTTGCTTCAGCAAGTTACGACTTAAGCTCATCGCTTGATTACGATGAGCAATCTGGCGACAGCGACGTAGTTTTAAAGCTCGATGCAAAAGATATTGTTAGTTTTAATATGGATGTAGGCCTTGCCAATGCTAAAGCATTAATGGACGCATCCCTTGCTATAAGCAAAGCGCAGCAAGAAGCAGGGGACACGCCACTTACTTACGAGCAAGAGTTACAACAGCAAACCTTAGTGATGCAAGCTATGAGCAAGCTTGAGCCACGTAATATTAATTTGGTACTTAACAACCAAGGCAAATTAAAAGAGCTACTTGTGAGCGAGCTTGAAAAACAAAGTATGACGCTTGAGCAAATGCAAATGACGCTACAGCAACAATTGCAACAAGCTCCTGTAACTGAAGAAATAGCACAGGCGCTGACTGATTTTGCCAAAGGTTTAAACTCATTAAGCATATCGGCAAAATTGCCTGAAGGTAAAACCATGATGGAAATTAACCAGCAAATAATGATGTTAGCTGGCCAGCCAGAAGAGCTAGTTAAATTTGTTAACTTAGAAGTAAAAGGCGAGTAGCTGCCTAATTGATACAAAAAAGCCGTATTTGATTAACTAAGTACGGCTTTTTTATTTTTGCTGATAGCTGATAGCTGA